>NZ_JBSFMS010000066.1:0-37507 GCF_053599675.1 Streptomyces sp. NPDC000880
GCCCGAAGACGCCGTCCAGGTTCTGGCCGTGTGGCTTGACCAACCGGTGGCGTTTGAGGAGACGCCCCCTACGCCCTGTGGGCGTAGGGGGCGTACGGGGTCCGGGGGGCCGGAGTCCCGGTTGCGGGAAGGGGCGGGTAGGGGAGAACCCGGCTGTCGGACGGACCGGCCGACTCTTGCCGTCACGCCGCCGCGCTAGCGAATCGGCATGCCCGAAAGGGTTCTGGCGATCACCAGGCGCTGGATCTCGCTGGTGCCCTCGAAGATCGTGTAGATCGCGGCGTCGCGGTGCATGCGCTCCACCGGGTACTCGCGGGTGAAGCCATTGCCGCCCAGGATCTGGATGGCCTGCGCCGTGACCTTCTTCGCGGTCTCGGAGGCGTACAGCTTGGACATGGAGCCCTCGGCGGCGGTGAAGGGCTTGCCCGTCGCCGCCATCCAGGAGGCGCGCCAGACCAGCAGCCGCGCGGCGTCGATCTGGGTGCGCATGTCGGCGAGTTGGAAGGCGATGCCCTGGTTGTCGATGATCGGGCGGCCGAACTGGCTGCGGGTCATGGCGTAGTCGAGGGCGACTTCGTACGCGGCGCGGGCGGTGCCCACCGCCATCGCGCCGACGGCAGGGCGGGACGCCTCGAAGGTGGCCATGGCCGCGTTCTTCAGGCGCTCACCGCCCGCCTTGGCCCTCTCGCGCGCCCGGGCGAGACGCTCGTCGAGCTTCTCCTTCCCGCCGAGCAGGCAGTGCCCGGGGACACGGGCATCCTCCAGGACCACCTCGGCGGTGTGGGACGCGCGGATGCCGTGCTTCTTGAACTTCTGGCCCTGTGAGAGGCCGGGGGTCTGCGGGGGGACGATGAAGGAGGCGTGGCCCTTGGAGCCGAGGTCCGGGTCGACGACGGCGACCACGACATGGACGCTGGCGATGCCACCGTTGGTCGCCCAGGTCTTGGTGCCGTTCAGCACCCATTCGTCCTTGGCCTCGTCGTAGACCGCTCGGGTACGCATCGCCCCCACGTCGGAGCCGGCGTCCGGCTCGGAGGAGCAGAAGGCCGCGACCTTGACGTCGTCCACGTCGCCGTACATCTGGGGGATCCAGGTGCCGATCTGCTCCTCGGTGCCGTTCGCGAGGACGCCGACCGCCGCGAGCCCGGTGCCGACGATGGAGAGGGCGATGCCGGCGTCGCCCCAGAAGAGCTCCTCCATCGCCATCGGGATGCCGAGTCCGGTCGGGTCGAAGAACTGCTGAGCGTAGAAGTCGAGGGAGTAGATTCCCACCTTGGCCGCTTCCTGGATGACCGGCCAGGGGGTTTCCTCACGCTCGTCCCACTCGGCGGCGGCCGGGCGGATCACGTCCTTGGCGAAGCCGTTCAGCCAATCGCGGACCTGCTTCTGGTCGTCGTTGAGTTCGAGCGTGAACTCGGCCATGTTCCCTCCAGCACTTCGGTGAGTCCCTACATGTTACTTGCGGTAACAGAAGTCTGTTACCGGCAAGTAGTGTGTGTCAACCAGCCATGGCCGGTTGACCTGGCACGGCGGTCAGGGTGTTACGTTGCGCAGGCGTCACGCAATCGCTCGGGTGGGGAGACACAACCATGGAGACCACACAGCAGGCGGCGGGCCAACAGAGGCCGGCCGACCAGCGGCGCCGGGAGCTGCTCGAAGCGGCGGACCGGGTGGTGCTCCGGGACGGGCCACAGGCCTCCATGAACGCCATCGCCGCGGAGGCGGGCATCACCAAGCCCATTCTGTACCGGCACTTCGGCGACAAGGGCGGCCTCTACCGGGCGCTCGCCAAACGCCACACAGACGCACTGCTGGACGCCCTGCGGGCGGCGGTCGACGCGCCCGCGGATCGCCGCGAGCGGGTCGAGGCCACGCTCGACACGTATCTCGCGGCGATCGAAGCGCGCCCGCAGGTCTACCGCTTCCTGATGCATCCGGCCGAGGACACCCAGCCGTCGGAGGCGGGCTTCGACGTCGGCCGCCACTCGGCACCACTGCTGCGCCGGCTCGGCGAGGAGCTGGCGAAGGTGATCCACGACCGGGTCGACCTGGGCCCCGGCAGCGAGCAGCTGGCGCGGGTGTGGGGCCACGGCATCGTCGGCATGATGCACGCGGCGGGCGACTGGTGGCTCGGTGAACGTCCTTGCTCCCGCGCGGAGTTGGTGCGGAGCCTGGCCGATCTGCTCTGGGGCCGCTTGGCGGCGGCGGGCGACCGCGCGGGCGGCCCTGGCTTCTAGGGGCCTTGTCAACCGGGGCTCCGCCCAGACCGGTCCTCAATCTCCCCCAGGCTTCGTCCGGGGCCCCCAACGGGCTTGAGAATCAAGCCCGTCCGCCGACTACCAGGCTGCCCTGCGCGCCGCGCGCAGTGTCTTCGCGCGGCGCCAGCCCCTGAGGCGGTCGGGGTAGACCAGCCCGTCCAAGTGATCGCACTCGTGCTGAAGGCACCGCGCGAAGAAGCCGGTGCCCTCCACCCGCACCGGCGCCCCGTCCGACGTCACGCCCTCCACCACCGCGTGGTCGTAGCGCTCCGTCCCGGCCTCCAGGCCCGGCAGCGAGAGGCACCCCTCCGGGCCGCGCACCGTGACCCCGTCCGCCTCCACCAGGCGGGGGTTGACGATGTGTCCGAGGTGACGGACGTCGTCGTCGTCCGGGCAGTCGTAGACGAACACCCGCAGAGGTATCCCCACCTGGTTCGCCGCGAGGCCCACCCCCTGAGCCGCGTACATCGTCGCGAACATGTCCTCGATGAGCTTGTTCAGCCCGGCGGAGAAGTCGCTGACGGTCTCGCAGGGGGCGTGCAGCACCGGATCTCCGAACAGGCTCACGGCCCTCGCGAGTCCAGAACTGCCGGGGATCGGCCGGTTTCGCATGGCCGTAAGCGTACGGTCCCGCGTGACCTCTACGTTTTCCGGCGGTGCCGACGTACGGGCGTCTGGCCGGACCTCGATAGGCTGGGCCGGACCGATGCAAGGAGGATCAAGGACGATGTCAGGCAACTCGGAGCCCCTGACGCCGCGCGCCAAGCTGGCCGTGACGGCAGGCAAGGCCGCGGCAGCGGTGTCGCGCGCCGCCGGACGCGGCAGCGGATCAGTGATCGGCGGCCGGGTCGCGCTCAAGCTCGACCCCGATCTGCTGGGGCGGCTGGCGCAGCACCTGGACGTCGTCCTCGTGTCGGCGACCAACGGCAAGACCACGACGACCCGGCTGATTGCCGAGGCTCTGCGGGCCAGCGGCCCTGTCGTCTCCAACGCGCTCGGCGCCAATATGCCCGCCGGCATCACTTCTGCACTGGCCGGCGGCTCCGACGCCAAGTTCGGTGTGATCGAGGTGGACGAGAAGTACCTGGCCGGCGTCGCCCGCGATGTGACCCCGAAGGCGATCGCGCTGCTCAACCTGTCGCGCGACCAGCTGGACCGCGCGGCCGAGACCCGGATGCTCGCCGAGAAGTGGCGTGAGGGACTTTCCGGTACGAAGGCCATGGTCATCGCCAACGCCGACGACCCGCTGATCGTGTGGGCCGCGTCCTCGTCGCCCAATGTGGTGTGGGTGGCCGCCGGCCAGGAGTGGAAGGACGACGCCTGGTCCTGCCCGTCCTGCGGCGGTGTGATGCAGCGCCCCGGCGACGACTGGTTCTGCGCCGAGTGCGGCTTCCGCCGGCCCGCCCCGAGCTGGGTGCTCAGCGGCGACCACGTCCTGGACCCGCACGGGTCGGCCTGGCCGATCCACCTTCAGCTGCCGGGCCGCGCCAACAAGGCGAACGCCGCGACCTCCGCGGCGGTCGCCGCCTGCTTCGGCGTGCCGCCGCAGGTCGCCCTGGAGCGCATGTACTCCGTGCAGGCCGTCGCCGGCCGCTATGACGTCGTCTCCTTCCTGAACCGCGATCTGCGCCTGCTGCTGGCGAAGAACCCGGCCGGCTGGCTCGAAACGTTCTCCCTGATCGACCCGCCGCCGACCCCGGTGATCCTGTCGGTCAACGCCCGTGGCGCCGACGGCACGGACACCTCGTGGCTCTGGGACGTCGACTACACCCGGCTCGCCGGCCACCCGATCTTCGTCGTCGGCGACCGCAAACTGGATCTCGCGGTCCGGCTCGAGGTCGCGGGCCTGGACTTCCGGGTGTGCGAGTCGGTCGACGAGGCGGTGCAGCTGGCCCCGCCCGGGCGGATCGAGGCGATCGCCAACTACACCGCCTTCCAGGACCTGCGCCGCCGCGTCGGCAACTGACCGCGGACCCCGAAAAGGACATGAGCATGAGCGACAACAGCCTGCGTCTGGTCTGGGTCTACCCGGACCTGCTCAGCACCTACGGCGACCAGGGCAACGCCCTCGTCGTCGAGCGCCGGGCCCGGCAGCGCGGCCTGGACGTGATGCGTATGGATGTACGCAGCGACCAGCCGGTCCCCACCTCCGGCGACATCTATCTGATCGGCGGCGGCGAGGACCGGCCGCAGCGGCTGGCGGCCGAGCGGCTGCGCCGCGACGGCGGGCTCAGCCGGGCCGCGTCCAACGGCGCGATCATCTTCTCGGTCTGCGCCGGGTACCAGATCCTCGGCCACGAGTTCATCAACGATCTGGGCGAGCGTGAGCCGGGTCTCGGTCTGATCGACGTGGTCTCCACGCGCGGCGAGGGCGAGCGGTGCGTCGGCGACGTACTGGCCGACATCGACCCGCGGTTGGGGCTGCCGCAGCTGACCGGCTTCGAGAACCACCAGGGCATCACGCATCTCGGCCCGACGGCCCGTCCGTTCGCCCGCACGATCCTCGGCCGGGGCAACGGCACGGGCGACGGCACCGAGGGCGCGTACAACGAGACGGTGTTCGGCACCTACATGCACGGTCCCGTGATGGCCCGCAACCCGCAGATCGCGGACCTGCTGCTGAAGCTGGCCCTCGATGTGAACGCGCTGCCGCCGACGGACGACCGGTGGTACGAGTCACTGCGCGCCGAGCGCATCGCAGCCGCGACGCAGCCCGCCTGACAGCCGGTCGCGTCCATCACTCGGACGCCCGGGTTCGATCCCCGTCACCCCGCGCCGGTAGGGTGGCGGGGATCGAACCGGACGACGTGGTCCGGGAGTCGGCCCACGTTGAGAAGGTATTTCGGGCTATGCGCATTGGTGTGCTCACCTCCGGCGGCGACTGCCCCGGTCTGAACGCCGTCATTCGTTCCGTCGTGCACCGCGCTGTCGTCGACCACGGCGACGAGGTCATCGGCTTCCACGACGGCTGGAAGGGCCTTCTGGAGTGTGACTACCGCAAGCTCGACCTTGACGCGGTGGGCGGCATCCTGGCCCGCGGCGGCACGATTCTCGGCTCCTCCCGGGTCCAGCCGGCTCATCTGCGCGACGGTGTGGAGCGGGCCAAGGGGCATGTCGCCGAGCTGGGTCTCGACGCGATCATCCCGATCGGCGGCGAAGGCACCCTCAAGGCCGCCAACCTCCTCTCCGAGAGCGGGCTGCCGATCGTCGGCGTACCGAAGACCATCGACAACGACATCGCGTCGACCGACGTCACCTTCGGTTTCGACACCGCTGTCGGGGTCGCCACCGACGCGCTCGACCGGCTGAAGACCACTGCCGAATCGCACCAGCGTGTGCTGATCGTCGAGGTCATGGGACGGCATACCGGCTGGATCGCGCTGCACTCCGGCATGGCAGCGGGCGCGCACGCCATCGTCGTCCCGGAGCGGCCGTTCGACATCGGCGAGCTGACCGAGCGGGTCGGTGAGCGTTTCTCGGCGGGCAAGAAGTTCGCGATCGTCGTGGTCGCGGAGGGCGCCAAGCCGCGCGAGGGCTCGATGGAGTTCAACGAGGGCGGCAAGGACGTCTACGGGCACGAGCGCTTCGCGGGCGTGGCCCAGCAGCTCTCTGTCGAGTTGGAGCAGCGGCTCGGCAAGGAGGCCCGGGCGGTGATCCTCGGCCACGTCCAGCGCGGCGGTACCCCGACCGCGTACGACCGTGTCCTCGCCACCCGCTTCGGCTGGCATGCCGTGGAGGCCGCGCACCGCGGTGAGTTCGGCATGATGACGGCGCTGCGCGGCACGGACATCACGATGGTGCCGCTGGCTCAGGCCGTGGAGACGCTGAAGACCGTCCCGGCCGAGCGTTACGCCGAGGCCGAGTGCGTGCTCTGAAGTCGCACGTAACCAAAATCGCGCACAACTGAACGAACTGCCCCCGGTCGCAGGCGCGACCGGGGGCAGTTCTACTCTGGTCCGGACAAGCGGACAACCCAGTACGAAACAGGAGCCGGCGGATGGATCACAGCGGGCACGGCATGACGATGGATCTGCCGCCGTTCACGCTGGGGCGGGGGCTCGAACTCTCACCGGACCCCTTCTTCCTCATCGGCTGTCTTCTCGGGCTCGGTCTGTACGGCTGGGGCGTGCTGCGGCTGCGCAGGCGCGGCGACAGCTGGCCGGTCAGCCGTACCGTCCTCTTCACCGTTGGCGTGCTGAGCGTGGCGCTGGTGATGTGCACCAAGCTCAATGACTACGGCATGGTCATGTTCAGCGTGCACATGGTGCAGCACATGGTGATCAGCATGCTCTCCCCCATCGTGCTACTGCTCGGCGCGCCGGTGACGCTGGCGCTGCGCGCGCTGCCGGTCGCCTCGCGCCGAGGCAGCAAGGGTCCGCGTGAGCTGCTGCTCGCCCTGCTGCACAGCCTCTGCATGCGGATCGTCACGCACCCCGTCTTCACGATCCCGCTCTTCATCGCGAGCCTGTACGCGCTCTACTTCACGCCCCTGTTCGACTTCCTGATGGAGTCCAAGACGGGGCATGTGGCGATGATGGTGCACTTCCTCGCGGTCGGCCTGGTGTTCTTCTGGCCGATCATGGGCGTGGACCCGGGGCCGCACCGGCCCGGCTATGTGATGCGGATGCTGGAGCTCTTCGCGGGCATGCCGTTCCACGCCTTCTTCGGCATCGCGCTCATGATGGCGACCGAGCCGATGATCAAGGCATACGAGAATCCGCCGGCCTCGCTCGGCATCGACGCGCTCGCCGATCAGAACGCGGCGGGCGGCATCGCCTGGGCGTTCAGCGAGATCCCTTCCGTGCTGGTGCTGGTCGCGCTGGTCTTCCAGTGGTACCGCTCCGAGCAGCGGGAGGCGAGGCGCATGGACCGTGCCGCGGACCGGGACGGCGACAAGGATCTCGCGGCGTACAACGCGTATCTCGCCTCACTCCAGGCGCGCGGACAGTAGCGGGGCAGTAGCGCGAGGCCCTCCTTACGGGTGACGATGACTTCGACGGCCGCAGCCGTCGGAGGAGGGCGTGCATGTCCGGATCCACGAAGGCGATGGGAGTGCTCACCGTCGGGACCCTGGTGGTCGTGACGGCCTACACGGCGGCACTCGGAAGCAATGGCTGGCTCTGGTTCGGCTGGGTGGTACTCGGCCTGGTGACGATCGGGGTGATCGCTTCGCGCGGCAACTGACACGGCGTGCCGGGCAGGCTGCTCCGAGCGGAAGCAGCGGATTTTAGAAGCGGAAGACTTCTCCGGTCGCCGCGGCGAGTTCGCACGCGTTGGCATAGGTCTTGTGCCAGGCCGTGGGTCTGCCTCGCCAGGTGCCGGTGGCCCCGACCGTCACCGGATCGAACTTCTTGGTGCACGGATGCTGATTGCCGGGCAGCCGGTCCAGGTCCCCGCGCGCGGCGGAGAGCTCCTCGCAGGCGGCGACGGGATTGGGGTGCGCCCCGCCGGGCCGCGGCAAACAGTGCAGAAGCATCCCGCGGATCCAGGTGTTCTCGCTGCCGGACACGGTCAGGAACAGGACCCGCGGCGGGGTGGGCTTGTCGCCGACGGCGTGGGCGGGAACAGCTGCGGCGAGAGTGATCAGGGCGGCTGCGGCGAAGGTGGCGCTGCGGTGCATCCGGTACTCCTGGCCTCAGGGGCCCGACGCAGAGGTCGGGCCGGGGAGACGGCCAGGGCACCTGTCGATGCCGGAGCGGACAAGGCGCCGCGCTGCCGGCTAGCGCGTACGGGCGAGGTTTTTCGCCCGTACGGCCCCCTCGTCAGCCGACTGCCGCGACGCGGACGCGATCCCGCTCCCTGATGTCCTCCGGCGCGGCCGGGCCCGACTCGCGCCCGAGCGGAGCGTTCAGCGGCAGCGGCTTGAACTCACGCGTGGGCAGCATCGGGACAGCCGCGGCCCGCACGATGTGCTGGACCTCCTTGACCCGCATACTGAACCAGACCACTTTGCCGGTGGCGGTGCCGCATGTGCCCCAGCTGTCACTGAGGACCGCGACTGTGGCGAGCCCGCCCTTCGTCGGGCAGGAACTGGTAACCCGCGGCATCCGGCGGTCCTTGTCCGCCACGGACGCGATCAGGTGCCTTCCCGTCCAGCGCACCTCCACCACGCATGTCTTGTCGCCCTCGACGTGCTGGACGACGTTGCCGACGAGTTCGTCGACAGCGCGGCAGACCGGTGTGATGTGGTGCTCGAGGCTCCAGTACCGAAGGTGCGCTGACAGAATGCGCCGGATCTGGGGAATCCGCTCTGTGGATGCCTGCACTTCCAAGGTGTAGCGGCAGGCGGTCGTGGCGTGCATGACCGTTGCTCCTCACCGCGACCTGGTCACCTCTTCGGCTGACGGACCCCCGAGTGCGAAGAGTGAGCGCATGTCGCTTCTGTGTCACACCAGAGTGACCGCGGGTTCTCAAGACCGCAACACGTCGCCCGTCCGGAGCAAGCCGACCGCGGCGGCATGGGCGATTCAGGAGCTGAGCGAGCGGGCCGTCATCGGCATCCTGGGCACCTGATGGCCCCCGCTGGCGAGCATCCGTACCTCCCCCCGGTCGCTGATCTCAGCGCGTACGATTCCCGTTTCGTCCTCGTAGATCGGATACCCGCCCGCTCCCGCCTTGTCGGTGCGCCGGACGATCACGACATCGTCCTCCACGGCGGGCGCCTGAAATATCAACTCGTAGCTTTCTGGGTAATCCATGGGAGCCTCCCAACTCCTTCCATCGTCGGCCACGCCCGCCGAGTCGGCGCGCCCGGCGGGCCGCATCGAGCGCGTATTCCGATGTGCGGGTCGTCCCGCGGGTAGGACACTGGGGATATGGCTACCAAGGCAGTCCTTGAGGGCGGCCCGGACGATCTGCGCGAGCGGATCGTTCCGATCACCCCTCCCGGACAAGAGCTGAAGATTCCGCATCGCGGCGGGTACGAGCACTTCAAGATCACTTCGCGGCATCAGGACAGCCCGGAGGGACGCCTCCCTGTCTACGAGTGGTGGGAACGGACCGAGATCGCCGAGTGACCTCAACCGCCGCCGTCCCCGAGCGCGGCCAGCCGGCGGCGGGCAGGGGCCAGTGAGCGGCCGCGGCGCAGGGCGTCCTGCCAGGGGTCGCTGTCCAGGCGATCCGTGACGGTCTTCATCGTCCAGCGGCCGGCGTCGAGATCTGGATCGTCGACCTCCGGCCAGGCAAGGGGCGTGGCGACCGGAGCGCCGGGGCGGGCCCGCACGGCATAGGGCGCGATGGCGGTCTGGCCGTAGGCGTTGCGCTGGACGTCGAAATAGAGGCGACCACGCCGGGCCTGTTTCCGTGGGGCGGTGGTGAGGGCGTCGGGTTGGCGTGCGGCCAGCAGATCGGCAACGTCGCGGGCGAAGTCGCGTACGTCGTCGAAGGGGGCGCGGCGATCCAGGGGCACCACGACATGCAGTCCGCGGGAGCCGGTGGTCATCACTGCCGACGGCAGTTTCAGTTCGTCCAGAAGGTGGTGCAGCGCCCCGGCGGCTTCGCGTACGGGAGTGAAGTCGTCCCCGGGCGGGTCGAGGTCGAACACCAGCCGGTCGGGGTGGTCCGGGCGGTCGGCCCTGGACAGCCAGCAGTGCGGTGTGATGCACGCCTGATCGGCGAGGTAGACCAGGGTGGCCGTGTCGTCGCAGACCACGTACGTGACGGTGCCGCCCTCCTTGGGCAGTTCGGCCCGGTGGATCCAGTCGGGGAAGTGGCCCGGCACGTCCTTGTGCATGAACGACGGCCCGTCGATGCCGTCCGGGTGGCGCTCCATCATCAGGGGCCGCCCCCGCAGTTTCGGCAGCATGCGCCGGGCAACGGTGCGGTAGTACTCCGCAAGGTCGGCCTTGGTGATTCCCTCGCCGGGGAACAGCACCTTGTCCGGCCGGTTGATCCGTACAGTGCGGCGCCCGGCGGGTACGTCCAGTGCGGGCCTCATCGGGGTCCTCCCACGGGTTGCTCGCGGACCACGTCGGCGGTGCGTTTGTCGTCGCGCAGTCCCAGGAATCGGGGGTGGCGCAGCAGGCCGCTGCGGGTCCACTCGGTGAACCCGATCTGCGCGACCAGTTCCGGTCGCACCCAGTGGACGGCCTCCAGGGGAAACGCTGCCGTCCGGCCGGATTCAGGTAGTGGGCTCAGGTGCCGGGATCGGCCCTGGCAGCGGGCCCGGGTGGGGGCGCGGCTCCGGGGGTGGCGTCGGCGCGGGTGGGTCCGGCTCGGGCTGGGGCGGGGCCGGGGGCACGGGATCAGGCCCGCCGGGCCCGGGCACCGGGCCGGGCAAGGGCCCTGGCTGCGGCCCGCCGGGCCCCGGCGCGGGCGTGGGGCTCGGCGGGACCGGATCGTTCGGAGGTGTGCTCACTGGTCTGTCCCATCGGCTCTGCCGATCTTCCTGCCAGGCGAGTGCCCAGGCCCGCCGTCGGCAAACAGCGGCAGCACCGGTGCCCGCCGGGCAACGGGCGGCGCCCCCTCCGTATGCCCCAGGGACGGCGGGGGGGCGTGGATGCTCCACAAGGCCGTGCGTCCCCCGATGCTGCTGCTGGTGACGGCCCCGTATGTGATGATCATCGCGGCCGGCTTCAGCTTCGCCCCGCGTGCCCGCCCTCTCCCCCCGCCCTGTGCGGTCAGGACGTCTGACATGACGTCAGGTGGATCGGCATCGAGTCAGGATATGTCTGATCGCAGACACTTACACGTGGCGATGCCTGCACCTACAATGATCCCTCCGGGCATCCCCGATGACCTGGCACAGCGTGCCCTGGAGCCGGTCCCGCGGAGTGAGGAGCGCCCCCGTGTTCTACTACGTGCTCAAATACGTCATTCTGGGGCCGCTGTTGCGGTTGCTGTTCCGGCCCAGGATCGAGGGACTCGAGCACATCCCGGACGAGGGCGCGGCGATCGTGGCGGGCAATCATCTGTCGTTCTCGGACCACTTCCTGATGCCGGCGATCATAAAACGACGCATCACCTTCCTTGCGAAGGCTGAGTACTTCACCGGGCCGGGACTGAAAGGCAGGCTGACCGCGGCGTTCTTCCGCAGCGCCGGGCAGATCCCGGTGGATCGCTCCGGCAAGGAGGCCGGGAAGGCCGCGATCCGCGAGGGGCTCGGCGTGCTGAGCAGGGGCGAGCTGCTGGGGATCTATCCCGAGGGCACACGCTCGCACGACGGCAGGCTCTACAAGGGCAAGGTCGGCGTCGCGGTGATGGCGCTCAAGGCGCAGACGCCGGTGGTGCCGTGCGCCATGGTCGGGACGTTCGAGATCCAGCCGCCGGGGCAGGTCATGCCGAAGATCAAGCGGGTCACCGTGCGGTTCGGGAAGCCGCTGGACTTCTCGCGGTACGCGGGAATGGAGAACGAGAAGGCGGCGATCCGCGCCGTCACCGACGAGATCATGTACGCGATTCTCAACCTGTCCGGCCAGGAGTACGTGGACCGTTACGCAGCCGACGTCAAGGCGGAGCTGGAGCAGCCGAAGAAGTTCCCGCGGCGCAGAAGCTGAGAGCGGATCCGCGCTCGGTGAAACTTCTCTGGGCCCGGCGTCCGGCGCCCGCCCAGCGCGTGTGACGAGCGAGACCGTACTCGCCGACGGACCGGCGCCGGTGGGTACGGCGAGCGCCCTGTCCGCTCCCGCCCCGATCGCCCGGGCCGTCACGAGCTACGCCCGTCTCTGACGGCGACCGTCGAATGGCACGGCCGGCAGGTCGACGGCCGGGACTGGCACGAGATCTTCAGCGGCCTCGTGAAGTACGAGGACGACTGGTTCCACTACGCGGCGGAGTACTTCCTGGCTGAAGACAACACGGTGAGCAGGGGTCCGGACGCGAAGGAGGGGCGGCCGTGACCGGCCGCCCCTCCGCCGTACCGCTTCGCCCTACGGCTTCGGCGTGGCGTGCGGAGCGCACGTCACATCGCTGCTGTCCAGCTTGCCGCTGAGCAGGTAGGCGTCCACCCGCTGGTTGATGCACGGGTTGACCAGGCCGGTCACACCGTGCGAACCGGCGTCCTTCTCGATGATCAGCCGCGAGCCCTTCAGCCGCTTGTGCAGCTCGACAGCGCCCTCGAAGGGAGTGGCGGCATCACGCGTCGACTGCACGATGAGCACCTGCGGCAGGCCCTTGCCCGACTTCACGTACAGCGGGGTCTGCTGCTTGGACGACCAGGTGGCGCACGGGAGGTTCATCCAGGCATTGGCCCACGTCATGAAGGGATAGTCCTGGTGGAGCCGGGTGTTGTCCCGGTCCCACTGCCTCCAGCTGGTCGGCCACTTGGCGTCCGCGCACTCGACGGCCGTGTAGACGGCATTGCCGTTCTCCGAAGCGATGTTGCCCGCGGTGTCGGACAGGTCGGGCGCCGCGGCGTCGACCAGTGCCTGGGTGTCACCGGCGAGGTACTTGCTCCAGGTCTGGGCGACGGGCACCCAGGCGGAGTCGTAGTACGGAGCGCTCTGGAAGAAGCCGATGAGCTCCGCCGGTCCGACGACCCCGCCGAGTGGGCTCTTCTTGGCGGTGGCCCGCAGCTTCAGCCACTGCTGCTCGACCTTCTCGGGGGTGTCCCCGATGTGGAAGGCCGCGTCGTTCTTGGCGACCCAGGCCTTCCAGTCGTCCCATCGCATCTGGAAGGCGACGTCCTGGTCGAGGTTGGCCTCGTACCAGATCTTCTCCCGCGAGGGGTTGACGACGCTGTCGACGATCATCCGGCGGACATGGCCGGGGAAGAGCGTCGCGTAGACCGCGCCGATGTACGTGCCGTAGGAGACGCCCAGGAAGTTGAGCTTCTTCTCACCGAGGGCGGCTCGGAGGACATCCAGGTCGCGCGCGGTGTTCGGCGTGGTCATGTGCGGCAGCATCCAGCCGCTGCGCTCGGCGCACCCGTCCGCGTACTCCGCGGCGAGCTTGCGCTGGGCGCGCTTGTCGGCCTCGCTGTCGGGCACCGGGTCGGCCTTCGGCGCCTTGACGAACTCCTGCGGGTCGACACAGGAGATCGACGTCGAGTGACCGACACCCCGCGGGTCAAAGCCCACGAAGTCGTACGCCTTGGCGGTGTTGGCCCAGAGCGGGTTCTTGCTCGTGACCCGGGTCGGGAAGCGCATGCCCGAGCCGCCGGGGCCGCCCGGGTTGTAGATGAGGGCGCCCTGTCGATCGGCCTGGGATCCGGTGTTGCCGATCCGGTCGACGGCAATCTTGATCTGCTTGCCGTTCGGCCGCGCATAGTCGAGCGGAACGCTCACCCAGCCGCACTGGATGGGCTTGGCGATCCCCCAGTCCGCAGGACAGTCCGTCCAGTCGATGCCCTTCTTGGCGGCCCGCTCGGCGGCGACCTGAACGCCGCGCGCCTCGGACCAGCCGCTGTTGCTTCCATCGGCACTTGCCGCCGGAGCCGCGATCGCGCCCGCTATGAGGGTGCCCGCGACCAGAGTGCCGGCCGAGCCGAGCACTGCTGTGCGTCTCACGTAGAATTCCCCCTTCTGTTGTCGAGTCTCCGGGGGATCCTTTCGTCTGCGGTGCTGCCGGGAACAGGCCGTACTGGTGTTCTTTACCGAACCAATAACCGGTGTGAGGTGTCCCGCTGAGCGGTGCTGTCAGCCGGGCAGTTGAGCCTGTAGCACCTGATCGAGTACGCGCCGAAGTTGGCGGGCGTCCGGTGCGACGGCGGTGACCAGGAAGGCCGGACCGGCGAGCGGCGTGAGGGCCGCGGTCTCGCCGAGCAGCTGCGGCTCGACGGGCTTGTCTTCGAACTCCGGGTCCACGACGAGGAGTTGGCCCACCGCCCGGTGACCGGCGAGGACCGCGGGGCCGTCCCAGCCACCGGGTGCGCCGGCGCCGTAGCCGAGCTCCTGGTCGAGCAGGGGGCGTCCGGCGCGGTGGACGGTGAGGCGGGTGGCGAGGGTGCCGGTCTGCTCCCCGTACCGGCCCAGGATCTGCTCCTCGCGCAGCACCAGCCGTGCGGAGGCGGCCAGTTCGACGCGCGTACGCATGCGCAGATCACTGCCGTACGCGGAGATGAGCTGCTCCGGCAGCCAGCGCAGCTCGGCGTCCTCACCGACCGTCAGCCGCACGTCGTAGTGGGCCTGTTCTGGAGTCTGCCCGGGCAGCGCGATGGTCGCGGCGGCGGAGTCGACGAGGAGCCGCGCCCCCTCCCCCACGTCCGCCTCGATGGCGAGCCGGTCGCCGCCGAGCGGCGCGCTCATCGCACCGACGACGGTGACGCGGGTGCAGGGGCCCGTGCCGCGGGTGCGGCGCACGGCGAGCGGCCCGTCGCTCACCAGCACCGGCAAGCCGTCGCGGGTGGCGACGATACGGGCGGTGGCCTGGATGCTCATGCGGTCCAGGCGGCGAACTGCGCGCGCACCCAGTCGGCGACCGGGCCGACGCCCTCCTCGCCCTTCAACGAGGTGAAGGCGACGGGGAGTTCACCGCGCTGTTCCTTGGCGTCGCGGGCCATGCGCTGCAGATCGGAGCCGACGTGGGGCGCGAGGTCGGTCTTGTTGATGACGAGGAGGTCCGCGGTGGTGACGCCGGGGCCGCCCTTGCGCGGGATGTCGTCGCCGCCCGCGACGTCGATGACGAAGATCTGGGCGTCGACTAGGCCCTTGGAGAAGGTCGCGGTGAGATTGTCGCCGCCGGACTCGACGAGGATCAGATCGAGTGGACCGACGCTCTCCTCCAGATCCTCGACGGCTTCGAGATTGGCGGAGATGTCGTCGCGGATCGCGGTGTGCGGGCAGGCGCCGGTCTCGACGGCCTGGATGCGCTCGGGCGGCAGTACGGCGTGACGGAGTAGGAACTCGGCGTCCTCGCGGGTGTAGATGTCGTTGGTGACGACGGCGATGGACAGCTGGTCGCGCAATTCGCCGCAGAGCGCGGCGACGGTGGCGGTCTTGCCGGAGCCGACGGGTCCGCCGAGGCCGATGCGCAGGGCGCGCCGGTTGCCGTCGGGACGCACGGCGTCGGCGCTGACGGCGGCAGGACCGTCGTGGGAGTGGTCGAGGTGCATGGTGCGGCTCCTTGATGTCCTACGAGGCGAAGAGGCGTACGGGCCAGGCGGCATGGGCCTGAGCCGTGATGTCGAGCAGCGGCGCGGATGCTGCGGGCAGCGCGTCGATGCCGTCGTGCGCGGCGCGTGCGGCCCGCCCGGCGACCTGGTCGAGGTCGGGTGCGAGGCGGGCGAGGACGGCAGTGGCCTCGAAGGGATCCAGGCTGAGGAGGCGCACGGCAGCGGTGGCCGGGCCGCTGACCGTCTCGTACGCCGCACAGTGCGCCGCGTCCTCGGGGCCGAGCCCGGCGCAGCGGGCGGCCAGCCCGAGGACGATCGGCTGGTGGGCGCCGCGCGGGCGGGCGGCGGCCAGCGCGTCGAGTTCGGTGCTGGGCCAGGTGGAGCGGGCGGCGCGCATCATCTGCCGGCCGAGCTTGCGGGCGGTGGCCCGCAACGCGGGCGAGGGGGTACGGGCGTCGGCCGCAGCGTCCAGCTCCAGCGGGTCGAGTCCCAGGGCGGCCGCGGCGGCGAGCGCCGCCGAGGTGAGGCCGGTGGTGTGCAGCCGCCCCCGGCAGAACTCCGCCAGGTCCCGGGCACCGCGGATCCGCCCCGCCTTGACGGCCGGTTCGACCCCGCCGGAGTGGGCGTGGCCACCGGCGGGAAACCGGCCGTCGGCGAGGACCAGGAGGGCTGCTCTACTCATCTGGGCTCATCAGAAGAGGAAGTAGCGCTGGGCCATGGGGAGTTCGGCGGCGGGGGCCGGCTCGACCGGCTCGCCGTCGATTCTCACCGTGAAGGTGTCGGCGTCGACCTCGACTCGCGGCCGGGCGTCGTTCTCCCGCATATCAGCCTTGGTGACGCGCCGAGTGCTGGTGATCGGCGTGAACTTCTTGGCCAGGCCCAGGCGTTCGGGCAGGCCGTCCTCGATCGCCGCCTCGGCGACGAAGTTGACCGAACTCACCGACGCTGCCCGCCCCAGCGCACCGAACATCGGCCGCGGCATGACGGGCTGCGGGGTCGGGATGGAGGCGTTGGCGTCGCCCATCTGCGCGTACGCGATCTGCCCGCCCTTGATGACGAGGAGCGGCTTGACGCCGAAGAACGCCGGGTCCCACAGCACCAGGTCGGCGAGCTTGCCGGTCTCCACCGAGCCGATCTCGTGGCCGAGGCCCTGTGCGACCGCGGGGTTGATGGTGTATTTGGCGACATAGCGACGTGCGCGGTGGTTGTCGGCACGGCCGTCCCCTGGCAGTGCGCCCCGGCGCTTCTTCATCACGTGCGCGGTCTGCCAGGTACGCATGATCACCTCGCCTACGCGGCCCATGGCCTGGGAGTCGGAGGAGATGATCGAGATGGCGCCGAGGTCATGCAGTATGTCCTCGGCCGCGATGGTGGAGGGCCGGATCCGCGACTCGGCGAAGGCGAGGTCCTCGGGCACGGCAGGGTTGAGGTGGTGGCAGACCATCAGCATGTCGAGGTGTTCCTCGATGGTGTTGACGGTGTGCGGCCGGGTCGGGTTGGTGGAGCTGGGCAGGACATAGGGCTCGGAGACCACGGTGATGATGTCCGGCGCGTGCCCGCCGCCGGCGCCCTCGGTGTGGTACGCGTGGATCGTGCGGCCCGCGATGGCGGCGAGGGTGTCGCCGACGAAGCCCGCCTCGTTCAGCGTGTCCGTGTGGATGGCGAGCTGCGCACCGGTCTCCTCGCAGACGCTCAGGCAGGCGTCGATGACGGCGGGGGTCGAGCCCCAGTCCTCGTGGATCTTGAACCCGAGTGCTCCACCACGCAGTTGGGAGTGCATGGCCTCGCGGGACATGGTGTTGCCCTTGCCGAGCAGTCCGATGTTGACGGGCAGGGAGTCCATCGCCTCGAACATCCGGGCAAGGTGCCACGGCCCGGGTGTGACGGTGGTGGCCTTGGTTCCTTCGGCCGGTCCGGTGCCGCCGCCGACGAGAGTGGTGACGCCGGTCGCGAGGGCCTGGTCGATGATCGTCGGCGTGATGAAGTGGACGTGCGCGTCGATCGCGCCCGCGGTGACGAACTTCCCGTTGCCTGCGATGATCTCGGTCTCGGGGCCGATGACGAGGTCGGAATGGACGCCGTCCATCGTGTCGGGGTTGCCGGCCTTGCCGATGCCCGCGATCCGGCCGTCGCGGATGCCGATGTCGGCCTTGACGATGCCCCAGTGGTCGATGATGACGACACCGGTGACGACTGTGTCGGGTGCGCCTTCGGCGCGAGTCGTACGGGACTGGCCCATGGACTCGCGGATCACCTTGCCGCCGCCGAACACGGCCTCGTCGCCCGCGAGTCCGGGTCCGCCGGAGCGGTCCTCCTCGATCTCGACGAAAAGGTCGGTGTCGGCGAGGCGGATCCGGTCGCCGGTGGTGGGGCCGAAGAGGTCGGCGTAGACGGCACGGTTGAGTTCAGGCATCGAGGGCACCTCCGGTCTCTCCCCGCAGCCCGGCGATGACGCGCAGTCCGGTGAAGGGGACGAGTTCGACGTCGACGGGGATACCGGGCTCGAAGCGCACGGCGGTGCCCGCCGCGATGTTCAGCCGCAGGCCGCGGGCAGCCGCGCGGTCGAAGTCCAGACCGGGGTTGGCCTCGGCGAAGTGGTAGTGGGAGCCGACCTGCACGGGGCGGTCGGCGGCGTTGACGACGGTGAGGCGGGTGACCTCGCGGCCCTCGTTCAGGGGAACGCGCCCGTCGGCGTAGAGGATCTCTCCGGGGATCATCGGCGGCCCTCTCCCTCAGCCGATCGGGTCGTGAACGGTGACGAGTTTGGTGCCGTCCGGGAAAGTCGCCTCGACCTGGACGTCGTGGATCATCTCGGGGACGCCTTCCATGACGTCCGCGCGGGTGAGCACCTTGCGGCCCGACGCCATGAGCTCCGCGACGGTGCGTCCGTCCCTGGCGCCTTCGAGGATGTGCGAGGTGATGAGGGCGACCGACTCGGGGTGGTTCAGCTTCACCCCTCGCGCACGGCGCTTCTCCGCCACGTCGGCAGCCACATGAATGAGCAGTCTTTCCTGCTCGTGGGGGGAGAGTTGCACGCGTCCACCTCACAGTCGTCCGGCCCGGGCCCGCCTGGGCGCAGCGGGCTTCAGGTCACGTCAACACTCTGTTGACCCGTAGACGAGCACCTCGCGGGCAGGGATTGAACGGTAAGGCGGAATCTTTTCCGTCGCGTTAACTGATCTCTGCATCCCGCATCGACATCAGCGCCCGGAGCCCGTCCTCCACGACATCGACCTGAACATCGCCGAAGAGCGCCTGCTGGGCGATGAAGGCCTGGACTGTGGCGATGAGCGTGCGGGCCACGTGGTCGGCGGGTACGTCGGCGCCCATCAGGCCGTTGTCGCGGTAGGCGTCCACGAGCTTCGCCCAGACCCGGCGCATCCCGTTGAAGCCCCTCGAGGGTCAGGGCGAGCTGTTCGTTGCGCAGAGTCTCGGTCCACCTGCACGAGCAGCCGGGCGAAGGCCTGCTTGTCTGCTGATGCCCGCCGTGGTGGCGCTCGCCCTCCGGGCCTTCGCCTGGCCCACGGCCGTACCGCACCCCGCTACCTGCCCATTGGCACGGCAGGATCTGCCGCCGCGACCGCCCAGCTGGAGGAGCGCTTCGAGCAGCGGGAGGAAGCCTGCGACGTTCACCGCTACGACGAGGCCACCGCCCGCACCGCGATCGAGGGCCGGGTCGTATACGGAGCGGTGGTCGTCACCGTCCGGGGCCCCAGCTGCTGACCGCATCGGTATAGGCCCCGTCGTTCCCCAGCTCCTCAAGGAGGCCGTCACCGCGCAGGCTCCGGCCGCCGCCCCGGTGCAGGTGACGGACGTCGCGCCGACGCCCGCCGGCGACCCGCGCGGCAGTGCGCTCGGCGCGAGCATCCTGCCGGCGCGGTCACCGGCAGCGGTGCTCGGCGGTGCAGCGTCAGCCGCAGCGGTGCTCGCCAGGCGCCGAGTCAGCCGCGGTGGTCGGGGCGCCGGTGCTCGGCCGTCAGACCGAAGCGGCCCCGTTCGCCGGAAGCGGACGCGGCCGAGCCGAGCGAGGACACCGAGCTGATCACCTGCTCCTCGGCGGCCTCCTCCTTCTCGAGTCGTTCCAGGTCATCGGCTGACACCAGCGCCACGAGCGGCTTGCCGTGCCGGGTCACGACGACGCGCTCCCCGCCGTAGACAACGCGGTTGATCAGTTCGGCGAGCTCTGCGCGGGCTTGCGTCACCGGAATCTCGTAGGCCATGCTCCCCATCATAACGGCCTGTACGTCCTGTACATTTTTTACAGAGGCCTCTGAGATGGCCGCGCGAGGAGAGGTACGTCATGAACCGCCCTGCCCGCCCTGCCGCCCGCTACGTCCTGCCCCAGTTCACCGAGCGCACCAGCGCCGGATCCCGCACCCTCGATCCGTACTCCAAGCTGCTCGACGAGCGGATCATCTTCCTCGGCACCGTCGTCGACGACACCGCGGCCAACGATGTGATCGCGCAGTTCCTGCACCTCGAGTACGCCGCCCCGGACCGGGACATCTCCCTCTACATCAACTCCCCCGGCGGCTCGCTGAGCGCCATGTCCGCGATCTACGACACGATGCAGGTGGTCACCTGCGACGTGGAGACGACCTGTCTGGGGCAGGCCGCGTCGACCGCCGCCCTGCTGCTCGCCGCCGGTGCCCCCGGCAAGCGAATGGCGCTGCCCGGCGCCCGGATCGTCGTCCAGCAGCCCGCGTTCGAGGAGCCGTTGCAGGGCCAGCCGTCCGATCTGGAGATCCAGGCACAGGAGTTGCTGCGGCTGCGCGCCCAACTCGCCGAGATGCTCGTACGCCACACCGGCCAGAGTCCGGAGCGGATCGCCGCCGACCTGGAGCGCGACAAGATCTTCGAGGCGCAGGACGCCAAGGCCTACGGACTGGTCGACCACGTGATCAAGAACCGCAAGACGTCGCTCTCCGCCCCTGGTTCCAGGTGAGCGCCGGATGCTGCCACCCGAACTGCCGCCGCTGCCGGCGCTGACCCGCGCCGAGTGCGAGTTCATCGACAGCTACCTCGAAGTCCTCGATCTGCTGGGACGGATCAATCCGGCCCGCTCAACGCACACCTATGGAGCACTGCGTGCGGCACAGGCACTGGTCGGCCGGGCCGCAGCGCTCAAGGACGCCCTGACGCTGATGCATATGCGCGGCGAGAGCGATGTCCATGCGTCGACCCTCGCCGAGGCACTCAGGGTGCTCGACGGCGAACGCAGGGCGCGCCGGGTGACGATGCCGCCCACGTCCATGAGTTGACGAATCCGACGCTTCCGTCCACCGCCATTGGGGTACCTGCAGCCGTCCTCCATTCGGTGGACTTGCGCTCCCCCGGACGACTACGGAGAACTTGCGCACCACGACTACCGATTTAGCGGAATGGGCTGTTCCACTGCTGGTGCGGGAGTCCTCAGGTGTCCGCAGTCGGCCCCAAAACGACTCTTTCCACCCGAACAGGTCAGTGGTGTCGAAGCTCACATATCGCTGTTTCGACTCGGAAGTCCGGCATGGTGTGGGTCAAGATCCCTGGGACGACAAGCCCTCGCCATCCATGGCGGGGCGGTCCGGGCGGACGCCGAGTCCTGCCGCCGCACCGGATGTCTGGTCGACAGAAGTGCACCGGCAGGAGTGGAGGACCCAAGCAGTACGGGACGTCCGGACAGTCCGGTCGTCCCTCGGGGTGGAGCCGCATTCCGCGGCCGGGCATCTTCGTCCGTCCGAACCCGACAGGTCATCCTTCACAGGCGGCTGACGAAGGGTTGCGCATGACTGCGCAGATTCACATCCCGTTTCAGCTGACCCGGGCGGGCGCCGTATCGGCCCTGACCCTCGCCGCCGTCGGCGGCTCACTGCTGGTGCCGGGCGCCGCTTCCGAGGCACTCGCGGCTACGGCCCACGCCAACAAGGCACTTCAGGTTGCCTCTTCGAAGAAGGGAGCGCCGTACAGGTACGGCGCGTCGGGTCCATCCCGGTTCGACTGCTCGGGGCTGACGCTCTATTCGTACAAGAAGGCGGGCAAGAAGCTCCCACGCACCGCCCAGCAGCAGTTCAACAAGACCCGCCGTATCTCGGCCTCGTCGCGCCAGCGAGGGGATCTGGTCTTCTTCCACTCCGGTGGCAGCGTCTACCACGTGGGGATCTACGCCGGCAGCGGCAAGATCTGGCACTCGCCCAAGACCGGCTCCTGGGTGAAGCTCGAGAAGATCTGGACCAAGCGCGTCTGGTACGGCCGGGTGCGCTGACGGCCCGGTGGCGCACCGGGCACGCTCCCGGTGCGCCACACCGCGTCAGTGCGCCAGCGGCTCGGCCGGCAGAGTCACGCCCGGCACGAGCTGGGGCGGCTGCGAGTCACTGCAGGCTCTACTGCGCGGCGCGTTCGGCCGCGGGAAAGTGACCGCCGGGAGGTGATCAGCTCTGCACCGGTACGGTCCACGGCAGGACGATCCAAACGGTCTTGCCACCCTCCGGGGTCGGGGTGACCAGGAGCTGTCCGCCGCACTCCGCGGTGAGGCTGCGGATGATGACCATGCCGCGGCCGTTGTCCTGGCGGACGGCGGCGGGCAGCCGCTGCGGCCAGCGGGGGTGACTGTCGGTGACGCCGATGCGCAGCTCCTCGTCCTGCTCGAGACGCAGATCCACGGTGAAGGTGGGCGACTGGCCGAAGGTGTGCTGGACGGCGTTGGTGGCGAGTTCGGAGACGATCAGCCGAACGGTGTCGACGGCTTCGGTCTCGACGGGCAGGCCCCACTCGGAGACGATGTCGGTGGCGTATCTTCGGGCTGCGGAGACCGAGGCGGGGGCGCTCGGCAGAGTGACGGAGGCTTCCTGATGGTCTGCCATGGCGACGCTGTCCCTTTCACACCGGGGCCGGGCTCCGACTCGTAGCGGATGAATGCGAGGACGGCCACGGATTGCGCTTCGCGCCAGAGTGCCACCTATCGTGCCGTCAGGGGCGGCGATCCACCAAGATGTGCATATATCTGTCGCTCAAAGCGGTGAACTCTGCTACGCGAGACCGTATTTGGGCCGCACACTCAGGATCTGATCGCAGGCGGGCGGGACTTCACGAGCCTGGAAGCCAACGCATGTGCGACGCGTACGCGAGGTGGGCGGCTGCCGATTGATGGGGGAACAACAGCGGGCTCTGCGGTCAGCCGACCGGCGCGGTCCGGATAATCGTGGCGATTGCCGCCTCGATCTGCTGATCCGTCAGGTCCGCCCTCGCCGTGAGCCTGATCCGGGAGATGCCGTCCGGCACCGACGGGGGACGGAAACAACCAACGACGAGCCCGGCGGCGCGGCAGTCGGCGGCCCAGCGCAGCGCGGACTCCGGGGACGGCGCCCGTACGGAGACGACGGCGGCGTCCGGTCGTGCGGCGGTCAGGCCCGCGTCCGTGAGCCGGCGGTGCAGGGTCGCGGCGACCGTGCGGGCCCGCTCGGCCAGCGCCGGTTCGCGGCCGAGCAGCCGCAGGCTCGTCAGCGCGGCTCCCGCGGCGGCGGGCGCCAGGCCCGTGTCGAAGATGAACGTACGGGCGGTGTTGACCAGATGGTCGATCACCCGGGCCGGGCCGAGGACCGCTCCGCCCTGGCTGCCCAGGGACTTGGAGAGGGTGAGCGTGGCGACGACGCCTGCGCCGCCGGCGATGCCCGCGGCATTCAGCGCTCCGCGCCCGCCGTCGCCGAGTACGCCGAGACCGTGTGCGTCGTCGACGAGAAGCGCGGCACCGTGCTCGCTGCACGCCTTGGCGAGGTCCGTCAGTGGAGCGGCGTCGCCGTCCACCGAGAAGACCGAGTCGGTGACCGCGAGGGCGCGCCGCCCGGGATGGGCGTGCAGCGTCTTGCGTACGGCGTCGACGTCGGCGTGCGGGACGACTGCGGTCTCCGCGCGCGAGAGCCGGCAGCCGTCCACGATCGAGGCGTGGTTGCCCGCGTCGGAGACGATCAGCGAGCCACGGCCGCTCAGCGCGGTCACGGCGGCGAGGTTCGCGGCATAGCCGGAGGACAGCACCAGGGCGGCCTCGAATCCGCAGAAGGCGGCAAGCTCCCGCTCCAGCTCGGCGTGGAGCGCCGTGCTGCCCGTGACCAGCCGGGAGCCGGTGGCCCCCGCGCCCCAGCGGCAGGCCGCCTCGGCCGCCGCGCCGGTGATCTCCGGGCGGCGGGTGAGACCCAGATAGTCGTTGCTGGCGAGATCCAGCAGCTGGGAGTCGGCGGCGCGTGGCCGGAGCGTACGTACGAGGCCCGCGCGCTCACGGCGGCGCGACTCGTCGTCGATCCAGTCGAAAGGATCCTGGGGCATGGTGGTCCGGTCCTTTTGTAGGCAGCGCACAGACCCTAACCGGGGTCACTCGAGGAGCGGATGTGGCCATGCACACACCTCAAACATGCTCTGTTGTGGGGTTCCTCCTTGGCCACGGCGTGTGCCGTACGTCAGGATCTGCGCCATGGACCTGCTGAACACGCTGGTGGAGAAGGGGTTGCGGCGCGAGCTGCCGACCCGTGAAGAAGCGCTCGCCGTGCTGGCGACCTCCGACGACGATCTGCTCGAAGTGGTGGCCGCGGCCGGCAAGGTGCGCCGCCAGTGGTTCGGAGGGCGGGTGAAGCTGAACTATCTCGTCAACCTGAAGTCGGGGCTGTGCCCCGAGGACTGCTCGTACTGCTCCCAGCGGCTCGGCTCCAAGGCCGAGATCCTGAAGTACACCTGGCTGAAGCCCGACGAGGCCTCGCAGGCGGCCGCGGCCGGGGTGGCCGGCGGCGCAAAGCGGGTCTGCCTGGTGGCCAGCGGCCGCGGTCCGACGGACCGCGACGTCGACCGGGTCTCCAAGACCATCGAGGCGATCAAGGAGCAGAACGAGGATGTCGAGGTCTGCGCCTGCCTCGGGCTGCTCTCGGGTGAACAGGCGGAGCGGCTGCGGGCCGCGGGCGCCGACGCGTACAACCACAACCTCAACACGTCCGAGGGGACATACGGGGACATCACCACCACCCACACGTACGCCGATCGGGTGGACACCGTGCACCGGGCGCAGGCCGCGGGGCTCTCCGCCTGCTCCGGGCTGATCGCGGGCATGGGCGAGAGCGACGATGACCTGGTCGATGTCGTCTTCTCGCTGCGCGAGCTGGACCCGGACTCGGTGCCGGTGAACTTCCTGATCCCCTTCGAAGGCACGCCGCTCGCCAAGGAGTGGAACCTCACCCCGCATCGCGCGCTACGCATCCTGGCCATGGTCCGTTTCGTCTGCCCGGACGTGGAAGTACGGCTCGCGGGCGGGCGCGAGGTGCATCTGCGCTCGATGCAGCCGCTCGCGCTGCACCTGGCCAACTCGATCTTCCTCGGCGACTACCTCACCAGCGAGGGGCAGGCCGGGCAGGCCGACCTCGACATGATCGCGGACGCGGGGTTCGAGGTGGAGGGCGCGGGCACGACGACGCTTCCGAAGCACCGTACGGAAGCGGCGGCCGGGGGCGGCTGCGGTTCGCACTCCGGCGGGTGCGCGCCGTGCGGTGACAGCGAGCCCGATCAGGTGCCGGCAGCGGAAGCGCCGGGCGCCCGTACGGATCTGGTCGCGGTACGCCGCCGGGGCGCCGGCACCGATCTGGCGCCCAATGCCTGAGTCCGGTTTCGGCCCCGGCGAGCTGCTGGCCCTTGACCGGGCGCATGTCTGGCACCCGTACGGCCCCATGCCCGGGCGCAGCGATCCGCTGATCGTCGAGTCGGCGTCCGGGGTACGGCTGCGGCTGGCCGGACCGGTGCACGGGCAGCGCGAGTTGATCGACGGCATGTCGTCCTGGTGGTCGGCGATCCACGGCTACAACCACCCGGTGCTCAACGAGGCGGCGCACAGTCAGCTGGAGCGGATGAGCCATGTGATGTTCGGCGGGCTCACGCACGAACCCGCCGTACGGCTGGCGGCCCGGCTGGTCGAGATCACGCCCGAGCCGCTGCACCATGTCTTCCTCTGCGACTCGGGCTCGGTCTCGGTCGAGGTCGCGGTGAAGATGTGCCTGCAGTACTGGCGCTCGGTGGGGCGGCCGGCCAAGCAGCGGCTGCTGACGTGGCGCGGCGGGTACCACGGGGACACCTGGCAGCCGATGTCGGTGTGCGACCCCGAGGGCGGGATGCACGAGCTGTGGTCGGGGGTGCTGCCGCGCCAGATCTTTATGGACGCGCCTCCGGCCGGGTTCGAGGAGTCGTACGCACAGCAGCTGCGCGATGCCGTCGCCCGGTACGCGGACGAGCTGGCCGCGGTGATCGTGGAGCCCGTGGTGCAGGGGGCGGGCGGGATGCGGTTCCACTCCCCCGAGTATCTGCGGGTGCTGCGGGAGGCATGCGACGAGCACGGCGTGCTGCTGATCTTCGACGAGATCGCGACGGGGTTCGGCCGTACGGGCGCGCTGTTCGCGGCGGAGCACGCCGGGGTCTCGCCGGATGTGATGTGCCTGGGCAAGGCTCTGACCGGCGGCTACCTGACGATGGCGGCGACGCTGTGCACCTCGCGGGTGGCGGACGGCATCTCCCGGGGTGAGGTGCCGGTGCTGGCGCACGGACCGACGTTCATGGGCAACCCGCTGGCGTCGGCCGTGGCCTGCGCCTCGATCGATCTGCTGCTCGGCCAGGACTGGCAGCAGGAGGTCAAGCGGATCGAGGCCGCACTGGTCCAGGGGCTGGCCCCGGCGGGCGGGCTGCCGGGTGTGAAGGACGTACGGGTGCTGGGGGCGATCGGCGTCGTACAGCTGGACCACGAGGTGGACATGGCGGCGGCGACGGAGGCGGCGGTGCGCGAGGGGGTGTGGCTGCGGCCCTTCCGGGACCTGATCTACACCATGCCGCCGTTTGTGTCCGCTGACGAGGACGTGGCCCGCATCGCGCGGGCGGTGTGCGCGGCGGCGGCGTCGGCATGAGCCCCACGAGGGGGGTACGGATGCGGGACAGGGCAAGGAGCGGGATGAACGTCATCGTCGTCAGCGGGACCGGGACCGAGATCGGCAAGACCGTCGTGACCGCCGCCGTCGCCTCGGTCTTCCGGGCGCAGGGGCGGTCCGTCGCCGTCGTCAAACCGGCGCAGACCGGGGTCGCTCCCGGCGAGCCGGGGGACGTGGCCGAGGTTGCTCGGCTCGCGGGGGCGGTGAGCGGGGTTGAACTCGCGCGGTTTCCCGAGCCGTTGGCCCCCGCGACCGCCGCGCGGCGGGCCGGGATGGCGACGGTGCGGCCGCAGGAGGTGGCCGAGGCCGTCGAGAAACTGGCCGTGGAGCATGATCTTGTGCTCGTGGAGGGCGCCGGGGGGCTGCTCGTGCGGTTCGACGAGCACGGGGGGACACTCGCCGATGTCGCCCGGCTGCTGGGCGCGCCCGTGCTGGTCGTCGCGCCCGCCGGTCTTGGCACGCTCAATGCGGTCGCGCTGACCGCCGAGGCCCTGCGGGCACGGGAGTTGGAGCAGCTCGGCGTGGTGGTCGGGAGCTGGCCCGGCGAGCCGGATCTGGCCGCGCGGTGCAATCTCGCGGACCTGCCCGGGGCCGCGGGCGCGCCGCTGCTCGGGGCCGTGCCGGAAGGGGCGGGTACGCTGGCGCCGGCCGAGTTCCGTGCGCGGGCCGGGAGTTGGCTCGGGGGCCGGCTCGGCGGCGAGTGGGACGCCGAGGCGTTCACCGCCGCCGTACGCTGATTCTTCATGCGAGCCCGGATCGACGAGATCGTCTTCGACTGCTACGACCCCGCCCGCCTGGTGCGCTTCTGGGCGGCCCTGCTCGGCGGAGACCCGGTGGACCGCAGCGCCGACTGGTCGTACATCGATCCGCCCGGTTTCGTACTGGTCGCCTTCCAGCGCGTGCCCGAGGGCAAGGCGGCGAAGAACCGGCTCCATCTCGATCTGGACGCGGGCGAGGTGGACGAGGCGGCAGACGAGGCCGTGCGGCTCGGCGCCGCACGGCTCGGCGCGGTCGTCACCGACGATCACGGAAGGTTCCAGGTCCTGACCGATCCCGAGGGGAACGAGTTCTGCTTCGTCGCCGCAGGGGGACAATGACGGTGAGCGCACCGCCGTTCCGAGGAGGCCCGCAATGCCCCTGCGCAGAACCAAAGTGCCCCGGGACGCAGTCCACCACCCGGTCTTCGCCCGCGTCTACGCCAAGGTCAGCGTGGCGGCCGAGACGAACGCGGGTATCGCCGCCTACCGCAAGGAGCTGCTGTCCGGGCTGTCCGGCCGGGTGATCGAAATCGGCGCGGGCAACGGTCTGAACTTCGCGCACTACCCGCAGGCCGTCTCCGAGGTCGTGGCGCTCGAACCGGAGCGCAGCCTGCGGCACTTGGCGGCGCAGGCAGCGCGGAGCGCCGAAGTCCCCGTGGACGTGGTGCCGGGGGCTGCCGAGGCGCTGCCGGTCAAGAGTGAGGCGTTCGACGCGGCCGTGGTGTCCCTGGTGCTGTGTTCCGTACGGGATCTGCCGCGGGCGCTCTCCGAGATCAGGCGGGTCCTGCGGCCGGAGGGTGAGCTGCGGTTCTTCGAGCACGGTCTGGCCGACACCAAGGGCATGGCACGGATCCAGCGCGCCCTGGACCGCACGGTGTGGCCGCTACTGTTCGGTGGGTGTCACACCGCGCGGGACACCATCGCCGCCATCGAGGTTGCGGGCTTCGAGCTCGGGACGTTTCGCAGGCTGCAGGTGCCCGAGAAGGGCATGCGGCTGCCGTCGTCTCCTTGCGTGCTGGGCGTGGCGCGGCGGCCCTTCAGCGACAACGCAGGCGGGTGATCAATGGCTCGAGCGTAGTCACTGGCTCCACTGCCGCAGCTCGTCGGCGACGGTTCTTACGTCCGCCTTGCCCTCCTTGACCAGCCGCGCCAGGTCCCGTACCTGCACGGGCGAGGTGACGACCTTGAGTCCGCTGGCCACGAGATAGCCGTATGCGACGGCGGAAGCGAACATCGCGTTGGAGTGCTCGAGGGCGGGCACGTGGAGCAGCAGCTGAAGCAGGGACGCGGCGCGGGCGTGCGGGTCGCTGTAGACGGGGATGCCGAATATCTCGGCGTCATGACGGCTGACCGCGGCGACGAGCGCGCCCCAGTCGGTGACCTGTGGATCGCCGGGGGTCTTGTGCTCGGCGACCATGAGGAGCCACGCGAGGTCGATCTGAAGAGTCAACGCTTGCCTTCGCGTCCGGTGCCGGTTCCCCTGTCGGTGCCGGTGCCGAACTCGCCGAACTCCTCCGCGAACACGGATTCGTACTGCTTCATGAAGTCCGACGCGGCCTCCACGAAGGTGCGTCCCACCTCGCCCGCGTCGTGCTTGACGAGCTCCTCGATGTAGCGGTTGACGCTCATTCCGCGCTGCATGGCCCGCTGGCGCGCGGCCTCCGCGGTGGTCTCGTCCACTCTCACGTTCAACTGAGTCTTCGCCACAGGGTAAAGCTAGCGCACAGGCGCTAGCATGGGCAAGAGGTCCGTCAGGTGCCCCTTACATGAACCCCAAGGACCGGACCTACGAGGGATACCGGCGCACGCATGCCCCCTCTACTCTCGCCACTTGTACGGGAGTTGGAGCGGCCACGACCCGGGAGGCGGCCTTGCCCACACCTGCCACTGCACCGACCCACGACCAGGCCTCGGATGTGCCGCTCGCCGCCCGGGCGCGGGCCCTGACCAAGGCTTACGGCAGCGGGGAGACGACCGTACGCGCCCTGGACGCCGTCGACGTCGACATCGCGCGCGGCCGGTTCACCGCAGTCATGGGTCCATCCGGGTCCGGGAAGTCCACACTCATGCACTGCCTTGCCGGGCTCGACACCGTCTCCGCCGGTCAGGTCTGGCTGGGCGACACGGAGATCACCGGTCTGAAGGACCGCGAGCTGACCCGGCTGCGCCGGGACCGGATCGGCTTCATGTTCCAGGCGTTCAACCTGCTGCCCACGCTGACCGCCGCCGAGAACATCACGCTCCCCATGGACATCGCCGGGCGCAACCCCGACCGCGAGTGGGTCGAGCAGGTCATCGACACGCTCGGGCTGCGCGACCGGCTGCGGCACCGGCCCGCCCAGCTCTCCGGCGGGCAGCAGCAGCGGGTGGCCTGCGCGCGGGCGCTTGCCTCCCGCCCCGAGCTGATCTTCGCGGACGAGCCGACCGGCAATCTCGACTCACGCGCGGGCGCCGAGGTGCTCACCTTCCTGCGCGAAGCCGTCGATCGGCTGGACCAGACAGTGGTGATGGTGACGCACGACCCAGGCGCGGCCGCCTACTCCGACCTGGTGCTGTTCCTCGCGGACGGGCGGATCGTCGACGTCATGCGGGCACCGACGGCGGAGGCGGTCCTGGAACGCATGCGCCTCTTCTCCGGGGGAAAGCCCCAGACCCCCGGCTCCGACGCCCCGCGCAAGAGCTGAGGTCACGATGCTGAAGGCGACGCTGCGGAGCTTCTTCGCACACAAGGGCCGGCTGCTGCTCTCGGCGCTGGCGGTGCTGCTGTCCGTGGCATTCGTCAGCGGCAGCCTGATCTTCTCGGACACCGTCTCCCGTACCTTCGACCGGCTCTTCGCCTCCACCTCCGCGGATGTGACGGTCGCGCCGAAGGAGGGCATCGGCGAGAGGCTGCCGACCGGGGTCGTACGTACGGTGCCCACCGAACTCGCCGACCGGATCGGCTCGGTCGACGGCGTCAAAGCCACACACGTCGACGCAGCGGTGGAGAACATCACCGTCGTCGACGACAAGAACGATCCCGTCGGACCGACGACCGGTGCCCCCACCATCGCCACCAACTGGAATGTCACCGAACGCAGTGCGGTGAAACTGACCAGCGGGCGCGCGCCGAGCGGGCCGGGCGAGGCGCTGCTCGACAAGGACACCGCCGACAAGAAGGAGGTGGGCATCGGGGACCCGCTCACCGTCCTCGCACAGCCCGGCTCGTTCAAGGTCGAGGTCGTCGGCATCGCGACCTTCACCACCACCAACCCGGGCGCCGCGCTGGTCTTCCTGGACACTCCGACAGCCCAGACCAAGCTGCTTGGCAGGCCGGGTGTGGCCACCTCGATCTCGGTGGACGCCGCGGACACGGTCAGCGACGCGACGCTCAAGCAGCGGATCGCGGCCGAGCTGGGTGATGCGTACGATCTCCAGACCGCCGACGAGCAGGCCCAGTCGGCCGCCGCCCAGCTGGGCGGCTTCCTCGATGTCATCAAGTGGGTGATGCTCGGCTTCGCGGGTGTCGCCGTGCTGGTCGGCATCTTCCTGATCGTCAACACCTTCTCGATGCTGATCGCCCAGCGCACCCGCGAGCTGGGGCTGCTGCGGGCGCTCGGTGCGGACCGCCGCCAGGTGCGCCGCTCCGTGCTCACCGAGGCGGTGCTGCTGGGGCTTGTCGGCTCGACGCTCGGTCTAGCCGCCGGAATCGGGCTCGCGGCGGGGCTGATCGAGCTGATGGGTCTGCTCGGCATGAATCTGAGTGCCGCCGAGATGGTGGTGGGTGTGGCGACACCGGTGTCCGCGTACGCGGTCGGTCTCGGCGTCACCCTTGTCGCCGCCTATCTGCCGGCCCGGCGGGCGGCCAAGGTCTCTCCCATGGCCGCGCTCGCGGACGCCGAAGTCGCGGGTGTGGGGCGGCCGTTGAAGATCCGTGCGATCGCCGGGAGCGTGGTCGGCACGGCGGGAGCGGCAGCGCTGGCCGGCTGCGTGGTGAGCGGGAAGACCGCGACCGCGTCCTCGCTGCTCGGCCTTGGCGTGGTGCTGACGCTCATCGCGACTGTAGTGGCAGGGCCGCTGCTGGTACGGCCGGTGATCCGGGTGCTTGGCGGCGCGTTCCCCAAGGTATTCGGCTCGGTCGGCCGTATGAGCCAGCGTAACGCGCTGCGCAATCCGCGGCGCACGGGCGCCACCGCGGCCGCGCTGATGGTGGGCCTGGCGCTGGTGGGCGGGCTCTCGATCGCCAGCGCCTCGATGACCAAGTCCTTCGATGCCCAGATCGACAAGACGCTCGGTGCCGACTTCGTCGTACAGAACACCAACTTCACGCCGTTCCCGCAAGAGATCACCGAGAAGGTGAAGAGCGTCGACAGCGCGGGCACCGTCGTACGGCAGCGCTTCGCGCCGCTCGCGCTGAGCCTGCCGGACGGGAAGCGGATCGAGTCGACGGCTTCGGGCTACGACCCGCAGCTCGACGATGCCGCCCGCATCACCTATGCGAGCGGGGACACCGCGGCCGCTCTCGCGCCGGACAGCATAGCCATGGACCGTAAGTACGCCACCGAACACAAGGTGCGCGTCGGGTCGGTCCTGCCGGCCGAGTTCGCGGGCGGACAGCGCGCGAGGCTGACGGTGGGGGCGCTCACGGACATGGACCAGAGCGGCGGGCCCGGGATGGAGGGCGGCCTGTTCATGGGGCTCGCCACCGCCGAGAAGTATCTGCCGGGCGGGCAGGAGGCCGCGCTCTACGTCAACGCCAAGAGCGGCAGCGACGCCCAGGAGCTGCGCAAGGGCCTGGAGACTGCCCTCGATCCGTATCCGCAGGTGCAGGTCAGGGATCAGGCCGACTACAAAGAGCTGATCCGCCAGCAGATCGCCGTGATGCTCTACCTGGTGTACGCGCTGCTGGGACTCGCGATCGTCATCGCCGTGCTGGGCGTGGTCAACACCCTTGCCCTGTCTGTGGTGGAGCGGACCCGGGAGATCGGGCTGCTGCGCGCGATCGGTCTCTCCCGCGTCCAGCTGCGGCGCATGATCCGGCTGGAATCGGTCGTGATCGCGGTTTTCGGGGCGCTGCTGGGGCTCGCGTTGGGCATGGTGTGGGGTGTGGCGGTGCAGCAGGTGCTTGCACTGGAGGGGCTGACGGCGTTCGCCGTGCCGTGGGGCACGGTCGTCGCGGTCGTGGTGGGCTCGGTGGTCGTGGGGCTCGCGGCGGCGGTGCTTCCGGCGCTGCGCGCCTCGCGGATGAATGTGCTGGCCGCCATCGCGCACGAGTAGTCGGCCCGGTGATATCGCGCTCGCGGCCCGGGCCTTGTATCGAAGACCTTGTCTCCAGGACCTGCGCGTCTGACTGGAAGCCTCACGCTTGCGGCCCGTCTCGAACCCTAAAAGTCGGTGGCGCGCCCGTTCCCCCGCGTGCTTGGCTCCAGTCCGTGATCGACCTGCAGATACGCGCCGCCAGGGCCGACGAGGCCGAGGCCGTCCTCGCGTTCTGGCAGCGAGCGGCCGAGGGCACGAGCATCACGGATGACGTGGACGGGGTCACCCGTCTCATCGCGCGCGACCCCGAGGCGCTGATCCTCGCCGAGTCCGAGGGCCGGGTGGTGGGCTCGGTGATCGCCGGGTACGACGGTTGGCGCTGCTCGCTGTACCGGCTTGCCGTGCTGCCGTCACACCGCCGGCAGGGGATCGCTTCGGCGCTGCTGGACGCGGCCGAGAGGCGCTTTCTGGCCGTGGGAGGCAGGCGCGGCGACGCCATGGTCCTGGAGGCCAACGAGCGGGCCCGGCGGGCGTGGGCCGCCGCCGGGTACCAGCGCGAGGACCACTGGCGCCGCTGGGTGAAGCCGTTCACGTAGGCGCCGTCGCCGTCGCATCGGACACTTTGCAGGTCCTTTACCATGGGCAGACCGTCCTCTCCCTGCGAAAGATGTGAGCGTCCGCCCATGGGCGAGCCTCCCGGTAGCCGACATCGAGCATTCCTCCAGTCCCTGCCTGATCATGGGACGGAGGTGAACCGATGACCGAAGTGCTCTTGCTCGTCGTGGCGGTGCTGCTGTCGATCGCCTGCGGCGCCTTCGTCGCGGCGGAGTTCTCCCTCACCACGGTCGAGCGCAGCGACCTCGAGCGGGCAGCCGAGCGCGGCGAGCGCGGTGCGGCCGGCGCCCTCAAGGCCGCACGGAGCCTCACCTTCCAGCTCTCCGGCGCCCAGCTCGGCATCACCGTCACCAACCTGATCGTCGGCATGCTCGCCGAGCCGTCCATCGCCAAGCTGATCCGCGGCCCGCTCGAGGCGCTCGGCGCGTCCCCCTCGGTGGCCTCATCGACGGCCCTGGTCATCGGCACCGCGCTGTCCACCATCGTGCTGATGGTCGTCGGCGAGCTGGTCCCGAAGAACTGGGCGATCTCCTCCCCGCTGGCCGTGGCGAAGGTTGTGGCGCCCCCGCAGCGGATCTTCACCGCCGCCTTCAAGCCCTTCATCAGTCACCTCAACAACACGGCCAACCGCATCCTGCGCCGGCTCGGCATGGAGCCGACCGAGGAGCTGGCATCCGCGCGCAGCCCACAGGAACTGGTCGCGCTGGCCCGCCACTCCGCGAAGGAGGGCGCGCTGGAGGCGGACACCGCCGAGCTGTTCGTACGCACCCTCAAGCTGGCTGAGCTGACCGCGGAGAACGTGATGACCCCGAGGGTCCAGGTCACCGCCCTGGAGGTGCAGGCCACCGCCGAGGACGTCGCCAACGCCACGCGCGCGACAGGCCTGTCCCGCTTCCCCGTCTACCGGGGCAGCCTCGACACCGTCGTGGGGATCGCGCATATCAAGGACGTGCTGGCGGTCCCGGCCGAGCGACGGCCCCGGCACCCGGTCTCCGAGCTGCTGCGCGAGCCGCTGCTCGTGCCCGAGACACTGACCGTGGACCGGCTGCTCGACCAGCTGTCCGGCAAGAACACGATGGCCGTCGTCATCGACGAGTACGGCGGCACGGCCGGTGTGGTCACGCTGGAGGACATCGTGGAGGAGGTCGTCGGCGAGGTGCGCGACGAGCACGATCCGCACGAGACACCGGACCTGGCGCCGGCCGGCGAGGACGCGGACGGACGAACCCTGTGGTCGGCGGACGGCTCCGCCCGCATCGACCAACTCGAGCGGGTCGGGCTGCGAGTGCCGGAAGGCCCGTACGAAACGCTCGCCGGACTTGTCGCCACCGAGCTGGGGCGCATCCCCTCAGTGGGTGACCGGATCGAGCTGGAGGGCTGGCAGCTCGATGTCGTGGACGCCTCCGGGCGGCGTGCGGCGCGGGTGCTCATGCATGCGCCGCTCCCCTCGGCCGACGACGCCGAGGAGGCCGGACGATGATCGTGATTCAGCTCCTCATCGGCTTTCTGACCCTGGTGGTCAACGCCTTCTTCGTCGGCGCGGAGTTCGCCCTGATCTCCGTACGCCGCAGCCAGATCGAGCCGGAGGCCGAGGCCGGGAACCGGCGGGCGGGCAGTGTGCTGTGGGGCCTTGAACATGTCTCGGCGCTGCTGGCCGCGGCCCAGCTCGGCATCACGCTGTGCACCCTGGTGCTCGGCATCGTCGCCGAGCCCGCCATCGCGCATCTGCTGGAGCCCGTCTTCGACGCGGTGGGTGTGCCGCACGGCCTGGTGCACCCGATCTCGTTCGTGATCGCGCTGTCGACGGCGACTTATCTGCACATGCTGCTCGGCGAGATGGTGCCGAAGAACATCGCGCTCGCCGAGCCCACGCGGGCCGCACTGCTGCTCGGACCGCCGCTCGTCACATTCGCCCGGGCGCTGCGCCCGGTGATCTTCACCGTCAACGCCTTCGCCAACGGGCTGCTGAAGCTGCTGCGGGTTGAGACCAAGGACGAGGTGTCGGCGACCTTCTCGGACGACGAACTGGCGCGGCTGGTGCGGGACGCGGACGACGCCGGACTGCTCGACGGCCGGTCTGCCGAGCGGTTGCGCGACGCCCTGGAGCTGGGGCGCCGACCGGTCCGCGATGTGGTGGTGCCGATCGAGCGGGTGGTGTACGCACGGGCCGGGACCACGCCCGAGCAGCTGGAGCAGCTGGCGGCCGAGTCCGGGTTCTCCCGCTTCCCGGTTCTCGACGCGGGCCGCCAGATCCTCGGCTACCTCCATGTGAAGGACGCGCTGGACGCGACTCCGCGCGATGTGCCGTTCCCCGTCTCGGCGATGCGCCCGATCGCCCGGGTCCGGGCGACCGCGCCGCTCGACGATGTGCTGACCGCAATGCGGCGCAGCCGTACGCATCTGGCGGCGGTGCTGGACGACGACGGCACGCCGGTGGGCCTCGTGACGATGGAGGACGTGCTGCGTGAGCTGGTGGGCAGGCGCGGCTGACCCGCCCCACTGGTGACGGCTCGTTCCGTCGACTCTGTGATCCCCGGTCCCGGCCGTCCGGCCTTGGCGGCGCCCATCGCGGTGAGGACGGCGAGGAGCGTGGCCAAGCCGGCGGTGGCAAGCGCGGCCTGCCACTGGACATACCGCGGAACGCGCCGTGCCGACAGCCCTGGCGGCAGCCGGCCTGCCCAATTACAGCGCGGTCGCCGCGAGCCAGGCGTCGAGAATCGCGCGGTCGCCGCTGATTTCGTGGTCACTAGCTCGGCCAGCGCCTCGGCCAGCGCGTTCAGCAGCGCGTCACTCACAGGGCTCCCTCCCGGTACGGAACCGACGGACCTTACCGCGCGGTAGTATCTCTCCGCCATGGAGATGAATGCCTCGTACACCAGTTTTGTCGCGGTCGGCGATTCCTTTACCGAAGGCATGTCCGACCTGTTGCCGGATGGTTCGTACCGCGGCTGGGCGGATCTGCTCGCGGGCCGGCTGGCCGCTCGCACACCGGGTTTCCGATACGCGAATCTCGCCGTACGCGGAAAGCTCATCGGCCAGATCGTCGACGAGCAGGTGGATGTGGCGGCCGCCATGCAGGCGGATGTGGTCACGCTGGTGGGCGGGCTCAATGACACGCTGCGGCCCAAGTGCGACATGGGGCGGGTGCGCGGGCTCCTGGAGGAGGCCGTGGAGAAGCTGACGCCGTCCTGCGGTCAGCTGGTTCTGATGCGCAGCCCGGGCCGCAACGGTCCGGTGATGGAACGCTTCCGCCCCCGCATGGAGGAGCTGTTCGGCTACATAGACGAACTGGCGGCCCGGCACGGTGCGCTGGTGGTGGATCTGTACGGGTCCCAAGCCCTCGGCGACCAGCGGATGTGGGACGTCGACCGGCTGCATCTGACGGCCGAGGGGCACCGGCGGGTCGCCGAGGCCGTCTGGCAGACGCTGGGACTGGGCGGGGTGCACGACTGGCAGGCACTACTGCCGTCGGCGGCACGGGCAGGATGGGCGGCGCGGCGGGCCGGCGATCTGCGCTTCGCACGGCAGCATCTGGGGCCCTGGATCGCGCGGCGGGTGACGGGGCGCTCATCGGGGGACGGCCGGCCGGCGAAGCGGCCCGAGCTCCTGCCGTACCAGCCGCCGCTCTCGTAGCCGTCGTCGTCCCTCGAAGTCCGTCGTCGTCCCTCGTAGCCGTCCCTCGTAGCCGTCGTCCCTCGGAGTTCCTCGCGGCCTTGCGTAGTCCCTCTGAGTCTTTCGTAGCAAGGTACAACTGGGACCGCGGCGCTGGCCTGCAGAAACCGCCAGTAGAATCTGGACACTGTTCTACACTCGAACGGATAGACCCAGGTCAAAGTCGCTTTCAGTAGATCAATTACTGATCATCTCTCACAGATTCTCACTGCCGGTCGGCTCTGCCCCGTGGAAAGCGTCCCACGCGGCTGCGGCCGTCCGCAGGTCTTCGACTTCCACGTGGACGTACTTGGCCTTTGTGAAGGCCGCGTTCGTGTGCCCCGCCCAGGCAGCGAGGACGACGTCCGGCACACCGTTCACAGCGAGGTAGCTGAGGCACGAGTGCCGCGCGTCGTAGAGCCGCACCCGTCGCATCTCCAACTCGCGCATGAGCCGGTAGGCGTGCTCACGGAGGCGCCGTGTGTTCAGCGGCTCGCCCAGCTCCTCCACCGCCACGTACCCGGAGGGCTGTCAACGAAGTCCTGGACGTGATCCTCGGTGAGGTCCTGGAGCCGGACATGCCCAAGCTGATCGTGGACGTGCACCAAGGCGAGCTGGTACGTGCGGATGGTGGTCGGCTCGACGTCGCAGGCTTTCCGCGTCAGCCACTCGTCGAGCCATTCCCCCAGCGTGATCTTATTCGGGGTTACGAGAGTGCTGGCGCTCCGCTCGCTATGGATGCGCGCCAGTGCGGCGCGGGCCTCCTTCAGGGTGTCCTTGGTGACGGTGAGTTGCTTTCGCCTTCCGGTTACCGGGTCGCGGCCACCGCGACCTGGGCAGCGGGATGCGCAGCAGGGTACGCAGGGCGGTATGACGCGACAGGCGCATGGCCAGTGCCGTCAGCAGACGCGCACTCGCCCGGCCTGCTAACTCCTTGACCACAGCCCTGACTTGCCTGGTCAGTCGCGCGGTGCGGCGTTGGTATCGCTCCAGCACTCCGGGCACTTGTTCGCGGAAGGTGTGGCGGCAGCCGCGCGTGGGACACACCAGGCGCCGCACCCGCACACGAACCACCAC
>NZ_JBSFMS010000067.1:0-37401 GCF_053599675.1 Streptomyces sp. NPDC000880
CGACCTGGTGGCGCATGTGGAGATCCAGGGCGCGGACGAGGCCTCGGCGGCGGTCGTCAAGGGCGACGCGCGCATGGCGGAAGTGCTGCGGCGGGTACTCGTCCGTGTACTTGGCCTGGTCGACGCCGACATAGGTGTGCTGGACCGGCCAGGCGTGGCCCGGCACGGCGAGTCCGAGCCCGCCGTACTCACCACTGACCAGCGCCCGTTTGCCGTCCGCCGCGGGGATCTGCGGGCTCGGATAGCCGTGCGCGTCGGCGATGTCGCCGTTGCCTCCGTCGACGGCTCCGCAGCAGTTGACGCCGCTCATGTTGTTGACCAGCCGGGTCGGGTCCCAGGCTTTGGCCTGATCGGCGATCCTCGCCTGGTCGTACTGGCCCCAGCCCTCGTTGAAGGTGACCCACATGACCACCGACGGGCTGCTCGAATGCTGGTCGATCATCTCCTTCAGTTCCCGCTCGTACTGGGCGCGCGAGGCGGTGTTCGGGTTGATGGTGTTCATCGCCGGCATGTCCTGCCAGACCAGCAGGCCGAGCCGGTCGGCCCAGTAGAACCAGCGGTCGGGCTCGACCTTGATGTGTTTGCGCACGGAGTTGAAGCCGAGCTTCTTGTGCATCTTGAGGTCGTACGCCAGCGCCTCGTCGGTCGGCGCCGTGTGCAGCCCGTCCGGCCAGAAGCCCTGGTCGAGGGTGGCCATCAGGAAGGTCGGCTGGCCGTTGAGCACGGTGCGCGGCACGCCGTTCACCTTCTCGACGGCGATGGTGCGCATGCCGAAGTAGCTGCTGACCCGGTCGGAGCCGGTCTTCACCTCGAGCCGGTAGAGATGCGGATCATCGGCGGACCACAGATGTGGGTCCGGGACGGGTACCGACAGCGGTGAGCCGGTGCTGCCGGTAGCGCTGCCGACCTTGCGCTTGCCGTCGTACGCGGTGGCCGTGACCGGCACCCCGGCCCTCACCCCGCGCACCTCCACCGCCAGCTTCTCGCTCGCGACGTCGGGGGTGAGCTTCAGCGAGTCGGCGTGATCGGCCGCGACCGGCTCCATCCAGACGGTCTGCCAGATGCCCGACGAGGGGGTGTACCAGATGCCGCTCGGGTCGAGGCGCTGCTTGCCGATGGGCGGGTTCTCGCCGTCCTTGGAGTCCGTCGGATCGTAGACGCCGACGATCAGCTCCTGGGTGCGGCCGGGCTTCAGCGCGTCGGTGACGTCCGCGCTGAACCGGTCGTAGCCGCCCTTGTGCCCGGTGACCTTGACGCCGTTGACGTACACCTCGGACTGCCAGTCAACGGCGTCGAAGTTGAGCTTGAGGCGCTTGCCGTCGCCGACGCGCCAGCTGTCCGGGACGGTGAAGGTGCGGCGGTACCACATGCGGTCCTCGTGCCGTTCGATGCCGGAGAGCTGGGACTCCACCGGGTAGGGGACGAGGATCCGCTCGCCCAGGGTCTTGCCGACGGGCGGCTTCTCCCCGGCTTCGGCGGCGGCGAACTGCCACTGCCCGTTGAGATTGCGCCAGGCGTCCCGGGTCAGCTGCGGGCGCGGGTATTCGGGGTGGGCGTTGCCCGGCCCGACGTCCTTGGCCCAGGGGGTGCGCAGCTCGTACTCGGACCTGTTGGGCCCGCTGCTCCAGAACGCGCCGACCGCCGTGCCGTTCTCGGCGCTCAGGCCGCCCTTTCCGTCGTAGCGCAGGTCGGCGATGCCGCCGCCGTTGCCGCCCTTCTTGCCGACGACGGGCTCTTCGAGTGCGACGAGGAGGCGACGCGGGTCGGCCGGGTCGCGTGTGACAGCGCCGAGCGGCCACTTCGCGCCGCCGATGACCGCCTCGAAGTGCGCGGCGAGGCCGGCGGGCGGCGCGGCGAGCTTCTGTACGAAGTCCAGCCGCAGGCTGCGGCCGTCGGCGAGGACGGTAGTGCCGATGGCTCCGTCGTACGCGTAACCGTCGGGCAGGCGGAAGGCCGAGGAAGGCACGGGCACCTTGGCGCCGCCGGGCTCGGTCCAGTTGAGGTGCAGGTTCGAGCCGCCGAAGTGCTCGAAGTACTCCACCTTGATGTCGTACGCACGTCCCGCGGTGAGGTCGACGGGCGGCGCGGTCTGTTCCCTGTCCCAGTCGTCGACCCAGTGGTCGATGGTGAGCCGGCCGTCGACCCACAGCCGGAATCCGTTGTCGCCGATCATCGAGAAGGTGTGGGCGCCGGTGCGGGTGGGAACGACCTTCCCGGTCCAGCGGACGCTGACGTCGTCGGCGCGTCCGGTGGCGGCGCTGAGGCGGGGTTCGAGGTTGCCGAAGTCGATGGACGGATCGAAGCCGGTGGCCTTGAGCTCGGCGAAGTCGAAGGCCCCGGGGGCGGACTGGGTGTAGTACTCACCCTTCAAACCATGCGCTTCGACCGGTTCGTCCGCGGTGCTGGACGCCGGCGCCGACGGGGCAGACACGGCCGGTACGACGGTGAATCCGGCAATCCCCAAGGCGGCTGCGAGAAGCAGGGCCAGCTTTCTGTGAATGCGCACAAATCCTCCTTGCCAGTGAGGGTGGCGGCTCGCTGCGATGCTCTGTACAACGTTGGAAGGAACGGCAGTTGGCATAAGAGCACAGGGTTCCGCTTGGCGTCCAGGGTCACGACGACCCGGGGGCCGAGGGCTTATACATCGTTGTACAAACGGGCCAGGGCCGGAGGGGAAACAGGCGTGAAGGTGAGCCTCAAGGACGTCGCGGAGCATGCGGGAGTCTCGATCAAGACCGTCTCGAACGTGGTCAACAACTATCAGCACGTCACTCCGGCCATGCGCGCCCGGGTCCAGCAGGCCATCGACGAACTCGGTTACCGACCCAACCTGACGGCCCGTCATCTACGCAAGGGACGCACCGGCATCATCGCGCTCGCAGTGCCCGAGCTGGGCAATCCGTACTTCGCCGAGCTGGCCGGCGCGGTGATCGACGTGGCCGCCGAGCACGAGTACACCGTGTTGCTCGACCACACCGGAGGCCGCCGCGAACAGGAGGTGCTGGTCAGCCAGGGCTTCAGGGCACGGGTCATCGACGGCCTGATTCTCAGCCCCATCGAGCTGGAGCCCGAGGACCTGCGCGAGCGCAGCGACGACGCCCCGCTGGTGCTGCTCGGGGAGCGCGAGTACGACCTGCCCTACGACCACATCGCGATCGACAACGTGGCCGCGGCCCGGACGGCGGTGCGGCATCTGCTGGACCTTGGCCGCACCCGGATCGCGTTTCTGGGCGCGCGCACCGACCGGGTCAACCAGCCCGCCCAGCTGCGGTTGCGCGGCTGGCGCGCGGAGCTGACCCAGGCGGGGCTGCCGGCCCCGGACTCGCTGGTCGCACCGACGACCGGCTGGGGCCACGCGGACGGGGCGGCGGCGATGGCCGGGCTACTGGAGTCCGGGGAGCGGCCCGACGGGGTCTTCGCGTACAACGACCTCATCGCCATCGGCGCGATGCGGGTGCTGTCCGAGCAGGGGCTGCGGGTGCCCGAGGACGTCGCGGTGGTGGGCTTCGACGACATCACCGAGGGGCGGTACGGGGCCGTCACCCTGACCACGATCTCGCCGGACAAGCAGACGATCGCGCGGCTCGCCGTGCAGTCGGTCGTGGGGCGGCTGCTGGGCACGACGGAATCGGCCCAGGAACGTGAGGCACGCGAAATCCGCCCTGATTTCAGCCTGGTTGAACGTGAGAGCACGCGGGGCAGGGTCTGACGCGAAGGGTTTACAGGCTTCGTACAACGATGTAAAAACTCCTGCGAACGACTGCGCAGCATGTCCGAGCCGCCCTCCCGTGAGCGCCCTGCGCACCCGGGGCCGCGCCAAGATGGGGTAACGCCATGACGTCGTCCGCTGTCCGCCGTACCGCCACTCGCACCGTCCTCGCCACCACCCTCGTGGCCTCGATCGCCCTGACCGGCTGCGCCAAGTCCGAGGACGACGGGGCGAAAGGCAAGAACACCGGGTCCACAGGCGACTCCGGCCAAGTGGTCGCCACCCCGGCCGCGGGGAACGCCGAGACCTGCACCATCGACCAGTTCGGCGGCAAGAAGCTCGACCTGAAGAGCGCCACGGTCGGCTTCTCACAGTCCGAGAAGGAGGCCAATCCTTTCCGGATCGCCGAGACCGCCTCCATCAAGGCCGAAGCCGGCAAACGCGGTGTCAAAATCCTCACCACCAACGCCCAGTCGCAGTTCTCCAAGCAGATCAGCGACGTCCAGGACCTGATTGCCAAGGGCGCGGACGTGCTGGTCATCGCGCCGCTCAACTCCGACGGGTGGGGTCCCGTACTGCGCAGCGCCGCAGCCAAGCACATCCCGATCGTGACCATCGACCGCAAGATCAACGCCACGGCGTGCAAGGACTATGTGAGCTTCATCGGCTCGGACTTCGTCGAGCAGGGCAAGCGCGCGGCCGATCAGATGATCGAGGCGACCGGCGGCAAGGGCAAGGTCGCCATCCTCCTCGGCGCGGCCGGCAACAACGTCACCACCGAGCGCACCAAGGGCTTCAAGGACCAGATCAAGGCGAAGGCTCCCGGCCTCCAGGTCGTCTTCGAGCAGACCGGCGAATTCGCCAGGGAGAAGGGCCAGCAGGTCACCGAGCAGCTCATCCAGTCGAACCCGGGCATCACCGGGATCTACGCCGAGAACGACGAGATGGGGCTCGGCGCGGTCAACGCCCTCAAGGGCGCCGGCAAGAAGGCGGGCGATGTGAAGATCGTGACCATCGACGGCACGCGCAACGCCGTCCAGGGCATCGTCGACGGCTGGATCGACGGAGTCATCGAGTCCAATCCGCGCTTCGGCCCGCTCGCCTTCCAGACCCTGGACACCTTCACCAAGGGCGAGAAGGTCTCCCAGAACATCGTCATCCAGGACAGCGCCTACACCGAGCAGAACGCCAAGTCCGATCTGGGCAAGGCCTACTGACGTGTTGTCGGTGACCGGACTGACCAAGTCCTTCCCCGGCGCCCGGGCGCTTGACGGCGTGGACTTCGCCGCCCGCCCGGGCGAGGTCCACGCTCTCATCGGGGAGAACGGCGCCGGCAAGTCGACCCTGATCAAGGTCCTCACCGGGGTGTACCAGCCCGATGAGGGCGAGATTCTCCTCGGCGGCGAGCCGGTCCGCTTCGCCACGCCGCTGGCCGCCCAGCACGCCGGGATCTCCACCATCTACCAGGAGGTGAACCTCGTCCCGCTGATGAGCGTGGCGCGCAACCTCTTCCTGGGGCGCGAGCCTCGCGGCCGTCTCGGCCTGATCGACTTCCGGCGTATGCACCGGGAGGCGGACGCGGCGCTGCGCTCGCTCGGCCTGCGCGTCGACGTACGCCGTCCGCTGCGCGAACTGGGCGTCGGCGCACAGCAGATGGTGGCCCTCGCCCGCGCCGTGTCCGTGGACGCGCGGGTCGTCATCATGGACGAACCCACGTCCTCACTCGAACCGCGCGAGGTGCGCACGCTGTTCGGCGTGATCAGGATGCTGAAAGAGCGCGGCATCGCGGTGGTCTATGTCAGTCACCGGCTCGACGAGCTGTACGAGGTGTGCGACACGGTCACGGTGCTGCGGGACGGCAGGCTTGTGCACACCGGAAGGATCGCCGACCTCAACAGGCTGCGCCTCGTCTCGCTGATGCTCGGCCGCGAGATGAGCGAGGTACGCAGCGAAGGGGTGACCAAGTTCTCCGGGGACCACGAGGCGTGCGGCGAACCGATCCTGGACGCACGGACGTTGACCGTACGTCACATACTGCACGGGGTGTCGGTGCAGGTGCGGCCTGGTGAGGTCGTCGGACTCGGCGGTCTGCTGGGCTCCGGCCGCAGCGAGACCGCGAAAGCGATCGCCGGTGCGCTGCCACCGGACTCCGGCACGGTGGTGGTGGCGGGCGCCGCCGTACGTACCGGCTCCACGCCCGCCGCGATCCGGGCCGGTATCAGCCTCCTCCCGGAGGACCGCAAGGCCGAGGGCATCGTGCCTGGACTGTCCGTCCGGGAGAACATCGCGCTCGCCGCGCTACCCGGACTCTCGCGCTTCGGCCTCGTCGACGACACCCGCGTCGACCGGATCGTGGACACCTTCATCAAGCGGCTGCGGATCAAGGCGTCGGGCCCGCACCAGAAGGTCGGCGAACTCTCCGGCGGCAACCAGCAGAAGGTGCTGCTGGCCCGCTGGCTCGCCATGCAGCCCAAGGTGCTGCTCCTGGACGAACCAACCCGTGGCATCGATGTCGGCGCGAAGGCCGAGGTGCAGCGGATCATCGACGAACTCGCCGACGAGGGGCTCGGCGTCCTGCTGATCTCCTCCGACATGGAGGAGCTGATCGAGGGGTCGGACCGGGTGGTGGTACTCAAGGACGGGGCGGTCGTCGCCGAGCTGACCGGCGACGACGTCACCGAGGACCGGTTGCTGCACGCGATCGCCGCGGAGGGCGGGGACCATGACTGACCTGGCGCTGCGACGCGCGCCCGCCGACCGTGAGCGGATGCTGGGACTCCTTCAGGACTACGGCGTCTACGTCGGCGTTGCCGTCCTGATCCTGGCCAACACCCTCTTCACCCCGAACTTCGTCTCCGCGGAGAACTTCCGCACCCAGGCCGTGCAGGTCGCACCCGTCCTGATCGTGGCGCTCGGCATGGCGCTCGCCATCGGCAGCGAGGGCGTCGATCTGTCGGTCGGTTCCGTGATGGCGCTGGCCACCTCGCTCGTCTCGCTCTACCTCGGGTACGGGCCATGGATCGCGCTCATCGTGGCGATGCTCGGCGGCGCGCTGGTGGGCCTCGCGGGCGGCTCGCTCATCGCCCATATCGGGGTCCAGCCCATCGTGGCGACCCTCGCGCTGATGGTCGCCGTCCGCGGGATCGCGCTCGTAATGCTCCCCCAGCTCAAGGACGTTCGGGACCCGGGCATGGCGTCCCTCGGGTCCGGGGATCTTCTCGGCATCCCCTATCTGGTGCTGATCGCGGCCGCGCTGGCGCTAATCGTCGGCTTCACCGTGCGGCGTACGACCTTCGGACGGCAGCTCCTCGCGATCGGCGACAGCCGGCCGGCGGCGCAGCTGGCGGGTCTGCCGGTGCGCCGGGTGCTGATCCTCGTCTACGTCTGCTCCGGAGTGCTCGCCGCGATCGCCGGCGTACTGGCGACGGCCCGGCTCCAGGCCAGCGACCCCACATCGCTCGGCAATCTGATGGAACTCTCGGCGATCACCGCCGTGGTGGTCGGCGGCACCCCGCTGAGCGGCGGCCGGATCCGCGTCGGCGGCACCGTGGCGGGCGCGGTCCTCATCCAGCTGCTGACCGCCACGCTCATCAAGCACGATCTGCCACCGTCCTGGACGCAGATCGCCCAGGCCGTGGTGATCGTCCTCGCGGTCTACGCGGCACGCGAACGGGGGAAGCGGTGACCACAGTGCAGGCCATCAAGACCACGTCCTCGCCGGCCGAGGAGGAGCCGCAGGGCGCGACCCGTGCGGAGCGGCTGAGCGCGCTCGCCCAGCGGCACGGCGCGCTCGTCACACTGGTGCTGGTGGTCGCCGTCGCCTCGTTCGGCTTCGACACGTTCCTGACCGGCGACAACCTGGAGAACATGGCGGTCTCGTCGGCGTTCCTCGCGGTGGTCGCCCTCGGCATGACCTTCGTCATCATCACCGGCGGGATCGACCTGTCGGTCGGCTCGCTGTTCGCGCTGGGCGGGGTGCTGGCAGCCTGGGGCTCGCAGTACGGCACACCGGTCGCACTGCTCCTCCCGCTCGCCGTGTGCGGGCTGATCGGTTTGGTCAACGGGGTGCTGATCGCACGGGCCCGGCTCGCGCCGTTCATTGTGACGCTCGCCGCGATGCTCGCCGCCCGCGGCATCCTGCTCTCCATCACCGACGAGGGCTCGACGACCTATCTGGTGGACGAGAAGTCCTCCTTCGCCCGGCTGGGACAGGACAAGCTGCTGGGCGTGGGCGTGCCGGTGTGGATCACGGCGGCGCTGTTCGTGCTGGGCGCGATCGTGCTGCGCCGCAGCCGGTTCGGCCAGTATGTGTACGCGGTCGGCGGGAACGAGGACGCGGCGGCACTGATGGGCGCCCCCGTCGCCCGTACGAAGATCGCCGTGTACGCGCTGTCCGGGCTCTGCGCGGGGCTTGCCGGAGCGCTCAACGCCGCCTGGCTGGTCTCCGGAGTCACCATCCTCGGCGCCGGTATGGAGCTTGAAGCGATCTCCGCCGTCGTCATCGGCGGCACACTGCTCACCGGTGGCTTCGGCTTCATCAGCGGTTCGCTTGTCGGCGTGCTGCTGCTGAAGGTCATTCAGAACGTCATCAACCAGATCGGTTCGCTCGACTCGGCGTACCAACAGGTCGTCAGCGGCGCGTTCCTGGCGGTCGTGGTGATCGCCCAGACCTGGCTCGGGAGGCGTCGGCGCATGCTCTGAGCTCCGGCCACCCGCCGTCGCACCCGTTGCCTCACAGCACCGGCTGTCCCTTGCCCAGCGCGATGACGCCGTTCTTGGAGACGGTGTAGAGCTCCTGGTCCCGCCCGGGATTGACGCCGATCGTCGCGCCGGGCGGGACGTCCACGTTCTTGTCGAGGATCGAGCCGCGCACCACCGCGCCGCGGCCTATGCGCACGTTGTCGTGGAGGACTGAGCCCTGCACGACAGCCCCCTCCTCGATGGTCACTCCCGGCGAGAGGACGGACCGGGTGACCTGGCCGCGCACCACGCAGCCGGGGCTGATGATGGACTCGCTCGCGATGCCCGCGCCGATGAAGCGGGCGGGCGGCAGCTGGCCGGAGTGGGTGTAGAGCGGCCAGCGGCGGTTGTCGAGGTCGAAGACCGGCCGGTCCGGGATCAGATCCATATGGGCTTCGTAGTACGTGTCGAGCGTGCCCACATCACGCCAGTAGCCGTGCTCCCGCGCACTCTCGCCGGGCACATGGTTCTCATTGAAGTCATAGAGCTGCGCCATGCCCTGTTCGGTGAGCATGGGCAGGATCGAGCCACCCATGTCATGGACGGAGTGATCGTCCTCCGCGTCCCGGTGGAGTGCGTCGACGAGGACCTTGGTGGTGAAGAGGTAGTTGCCCATGGAGGCGAAGACCTTGTCGGGGTCGCCGGGCAGTCCGGGCGGGTCGGTGGGCTTCTCCAGGAACCGCTCGACCCGGGTGCCGTCGGAGGCAGGGGTGATGATCCCGAACGACGACGCTTCGGCGCGCGGCACCTTGATCCCCGCGACGGTGACGCCCGCGCCGTTCTCGATGTGGTTCCGCAGCATCTGCCTCGGGTCCATCCGGTACACATGGTCGGCACCGAACACCGCGATGTAGTCGGGCTGTTCGTCGTTGACGAGGTTGAGGGACTGCAGGATCGCGTCCGCGCTGCCCAGATACCAGCGCGGGCCGAGCCGCTGCTGGGCCGGGACGGGGGTAACGTAGTTGCCGAGCAGGCTCGACATCCGCCAGGTGGTGGTGACATGGCGGTCCAGCGAGTGCGACTTGTACTGCGTGAGCACGCAGATACGCAGAATGTCGCCGTTGACCAGGCTGGAGAGCACGAAGTCGACAAGGCGGTACATGCCGCCGAAGGTCACCGCCGGTTTGGCGCGGTCGGCGGTGAGCGGCATCAGCCGCTTGCCCTCCCCGCCGGCCAGTACGATCCCCAGCACCGAAGGTCCACCGCGCATCGCCGCCCCTTCCGCTTCCACGCACATGACTGCCTGCTACGACTGCTTGAGCAACTCCTCGTACACCTCGTGCGTCCGCCGGGCCACCTGGTCCCAGGCGAACTCACGCACCGCGCGCTCCCGACCTGCGGCGCCCATCCTGGCGGCCTCCACCGCGTCGTCGACGACCCGGTTCACCGACTGGGTCAGACCCGACTCGAAGGCCTCCGGGTGGCGGGCGTCGTAGGGCACGAGCAGTCCGGTCCGTCCGTCGTCCACCACCTCAGGGATGCCACCGACCGCGGACGCCACGACGGCCGTGCCACAGGCCATGGCCTCAAGATTGACGATGCCCAGCGGCTCGTACACCGAGGGGCAGACGAACACCGTGGCGTGGCTCAGCAGTTGGATGACCTGGGGTCGGGGCAGCATTTCGGGGATCCAGTACACCCCGTCCCGAGCCCGCTCCAACTCCTCGACCAGTTCGCAGAACTCTCGGTCGATCTCCGGCGTGTCCGGGGCTCCCGCACACAGCACCAGCTGGATGTCCGGGTCGAAGGACCGGGCCGCGCGCAGCAGATGCGGAACGCCCTTCTGGCGGGTGATGCGGCCGACGAACAGCGCGAAGGGACGGTGCGGATCGAGGCCGATCCGCTCAAGGACGTCCGTCTCGTGGTCGGGACGGTACATGCGGGTGTCGATGCCGTTGTGGACGACGCGCACCCGGTCCGGGTCAAGGGCGGGATAGCAGGCAAGGATGTCGGCGCGCATACCGTGGGAGACGGCGATCACGGCGTCCGCGGCCTCGATCGCGGTGCGCTCGGCCCAGCTGGACAGGGCGTAGCCACCGCCCAGCTGTTCGGCCTTCCAGGGGCGCAGCGGCTCCAGGGAGTGTGCGGTCATCACATGCGGGACGCCGTAGAGCAGTTTGGCGAGATGGCCGGCGAAGTTGGTGTACCAGGTGTGGGAGTGGACCAGTTCGCGGCCCTGCAGCTCGGCGGCCATCGCCAGATCGACGGAGAAGGTGCGCAGCGCTTCGTTGGCACTCTCGAGCCCGGCGAGCGCCTGGTGGCGCAGGACCCCTTGGGCCGCGCCCTCGCCCCAGCAGTGCACTTGGAGGTCGGCCAGGGCCCGTAATTCCCGGGCGAGGAACTCCACATGGACACCGGCGCCCCCGTAGACGTCCGGCGGATACTCGCGCGTGAGCAGTCCGACCTTCACCCCATGATGGTCACGCAGATACGGCGTACGGGGAAGAGCGCGGTCAGGATCACTCGGCATCAGTCGGCGCCAGTTGGCGCCAGTTGGCGCCAGTCGGCATGAGTCGGGCGCCGGTCGGCGCCGGTCGGCTTCAGTGGGCGGACCGCTGCGGCGGAAGGTCGAAGACACAGTCGCCGCAGAGCCCGCCGCCCGGGCAGCGGTAGTAGAGACAGCAGCTGCGCCGCCGCATCGAACGCCCGTGGACGGTGCCGGACAGATCGGGGTGAGCGAAGAGCCCGGCGGCGAGCGCCGAGGCCCGCTCGGCCACCTCGGGCCGGCCGCCGCGCCGGGCCCAGGTGCGCAGTTCGCGTACGGCTCCGGCGAGCGCGGAGCCCGCGTTGCCCCACAGCAGCTGCGGCGAGATCCGTGTGTCGGCCCGCAGCGCGGCGGCAAGCGGAACGAGGTGGCCGTACTGCACCGTCTCGCGGATCTTGGACGCGTCGGCCGGCAGCGGACGAGGGTCGGTCAAGCACAGGTCGTCGGGCGAGCTGCGGTCCGGATCCCAGTGCAGCCGCGCGGGGCCGAGGTCGGGAACCCTGCCGTGCAGCGCGGCACAGCCGAGCGCGACCGACCAGAGCCGGGCGGCGAGCCCCAGGTGCGCGATGGAGGCGGCGACCCGGCGCTCGGGGACGCGCAGCCGGGCGGCCACCGTGTCGACGCGGGCCACGAGCGGTGCGGTGTCGCCCGCGTACAGCCGTGCGAGCGGAGCATGCCCGTCGCCCGGCGTCCCGGTACGCAGGGCGAAGAAACCGCCCACGGACGCCAGCTCGTCGAGGTCCATGCCCATGCTCCTGTCCCCTGTCACCGTCCGTATACGCACCCCGGTCACCGTATCGACGACATGGGCCCTCTCATCCCCGCTGACCTGCTCACCCGCTGTGAGGGGGACTTTTGGCCTAGGCTCGTACTACGTCGGCAGTACGTCCAAATGCCTGCTCAAGGACGACGACGGATTCGCTGAAGAGGGAGATCGTGGTCTCTATGAGTTCCCTCGCGCTGGCCGTGGTGCTGTCCCTGGTCTCCGCGGTCGCATATGCGGCCGGGGCGATCATGCAGGAGCATGTGGCTGCCTCCACCTCGGCCCGGCCGTACGCCCCGCTGCACCACGCCGCGTGGTGGGTCGCCGTCGCTCTCAACGGCCTCGGCGCAGTCCTCCATGTGATGGCGCTGGCGTACGGGCCGCTCAGCCTGGTCCAGCCGCTCGGCGCGCTGACGATCGTCTTCGCCCTGCCGATGGCCGCCCTCTTCGTACGGCGCAGGGCGGGCTCCACCGCCTGGCGCGGCGCGCTCATGGCGACGGCAGGGCTCGCGGGGCTGCTGGCGCTGACCGGCGAGGCCCACGCCACCTCCCTGGACGGCGGGCAGCGCGGGGTGCTGGCCGCCGTGACCTTCGGCGGTGTGGCGTTCATCTTCCTGGTCGCCCAGACCGTGCACCGGCCCATCCTCCGCAGCGTGGGGCTTGCCGCGGCGGCGGGCGTGGCTTTCGGCATCGCTTCGGTGTTCACCAAGACCGTCGCGGTGGACTGGACGTGGTCCGCGCCGCTCTCCCAGTGGCCGAGCCTGCTGGTGATCTCGGTCCTCGCGGCCGGCGGTCTGCTGCTCTCCCAGGCGTCGTACCGCGGCGCGGGCCTCGCGGCCCCGCTGGCCACGGTCACGGTCGTCAACCCGGTGGTGGCGGCGGCGGTCGGCATCACCATGTTCGGCGAGACGTTCCGGTACGGCGTGCTGGGAACCGTCTTCGCGCTCGGCTTCGGCGTCGTGGCGGCGGGTGGGCTGATCCGGCTGACGACGGAGCGGCTGAAGGTGACGCGCGCGGAGGCGGCGGCGGAAGCACGTGCGCAGGCGGCGGAGCGCCCCGCGCAACAGCGGGTGCGCCGCTCAGAACGTCGGATGCTTCACGCCGACGCGCAGGTGCTCCCCTCAGAGAGAGACTCCGCCCGACCTGAGGTAGGCGAGGGGATCGATGTCGGATCCGTATCCCGGCCCGGTACGCACCTCGAAATGGAGATGCGGCCCTGAGCTGTTGCCGGTGGACCCCGACCGTGCGATCCGCTGACCGCTGCTGACCTGCTGGCCGGAGTGCACGGTGAGCGCCGACAGATGCGCGTACTGGCTGTATTTGCCGTCCGCGTGGCGGATGACGACCTGATAGCCGTACGCACCGCCCCAGCCGGCCGAGACGACGCGTCCGGAGGCGACGGCCTTCACGGAGGTGCCGGTGGGGACCGGGAAGTCCACGCCGGTGTGGTAGCCGCTCGCCCAGGCGGAACCCGCCTTGCGGTAGGCGGTGCCGGTGCTCGCGTCGACGGGGGCGCTGAGTCCGGTCCGGTGTGCGGGCTTGGTGGCCTGTACGGGCTTCGCCTGCTTCTTGGGACCCTGCTGTTTCGGACCCTGCTGTTTCGGAGCCTGCAGTCTCGGAGCCTGCTGTTTGGGCGCCTGCTGTTTCGGCGGGGTCTTGGGCCGCGGCTGTGCCTTCGTCTTCTGCGGGGCCGGTGCGGCCAGAGCCTCGACGCGCAGGATCAGCTTCTGGCCGGGGTGGATCAGGTCGGGGTCGTTGCCGACTACCGCGCGGTTCTGTGCGTACAGCCGCTGCCAGCCGCCGCTGACCTCCTCGGCCTTCGCGATCTTGGAGAGTGAGTCGCCGCGGGCCACGGTGTAGCCCTCGCGGTGCGTGGGCACGGTGGTCGGCGTCGCCTTCCTCGGCGCGGCCTTGCGCTCGCTCGTCGGCGCTGATCGCCTGACGGGCGCGGTCTCGGGGGCGTCACCGCCGCGGGTGAGGCCGGCCCGGGCGGAGCAGGTGGGCCAGGCCTTCGGCCCCTGCCCCTCGAGGACCTTCTCGGCGATGGCTATCTGCTGGTCCTCGTCGGCCAGATCCGCGCGCGCGGCGAATCGCCTGCCGCCGTAGGCCTCCCAGGTGGACTGGGTGAACTGGAGCCCGCCGTAGTAGCCGTTGCCGGTGTTGATCTTCCAGTTACCAGTGGACTCGCAGGCCGCGACCTTCTCCCAGACGTCCACGGAAGCCGCATGGGTCGTGCCCGCGCCGATGAGCGGCAGAGCCATGCCTGCGCCGCCCGCGGTGACGGTGAGAGAAGCCCGGTTGATGCGGCTCGGCTGGTATCTGCGGTGCCGACCGGTTGCGGCCATGCTGACTCCCCCACTGACATAGGTCACGTCGCAAGCGGTCAACTTAGGTGCTTGGCCCGGACCATGACAAGGGTTCAGGCGCGGCGCACAGAGGCGGCAGGGCGCACCGAGTCGGCAGCCGGGGGCCGGCTGCCGCCGCGGGCCAGGAAGTCGGCCAGCGGCAGGGTCGCCGCGCCGACGGTGACCGCGTCCGGGCCGAGCTGCCCCAGCTCGATCGCGGTGCGGGCGGCGGCGTACCGCAGGGCGTACTCCCCTGCGTACCGGCGTACTTCGGAGAGCAGATGGGGGCCGATGAGCAGTCCGGCCCAGCCGCCGATGAGGATACGTTCGGGGTGGAAGAGATTGATCAGGTCGGCGACGGCCGCGCCCAGGTACTCGGCGGTGTCGTCAAGGAGGGAGAGGGCGACGGGGTCGGGCTCAGGTCCTTCCGGGCCGGGAAAGGCCGCGGCCAGCAGGGCAGCCAGAGCGGTCTCGTCGTCGGCTTCGGCGGGAAGCGGTCCGCCCGCCTCCTGCCAGCGTTCCCGCAGCGCTTCCGCGCCGGCGTATGCCTCAAGGCAGCCCAGCGAGCCGCAACGGCAGCGCCGGCCCCGGACCCGTACCGTCGTATGTCCCCACTCGAGGGCGCTGCTGCGGGCGTTCTCGTCGGGGGTGGCGGCGTGCACGACGCAGGCGCCGACTCCTGAGCCGATCAGGGCGATGGCAGCCTCGCGGGCGCCGCGGCCGCCCCCGAACCACATTTCGGCCTGGCCGAGCGTCTTGGCGCCGTTGTCGATGAACAGCGGGACTTGTGGGGGTAGTTCGAGAGAGTCGCGGAGCAGTTTCTCGAACGGCACAGCGCTCCAGCCGATCGTCTGGCCGTGCACGATCGCACCGTCCGGCGTGTCCTGCTCGATGATGCCGGGGACGCCGATCCCGATGCCGAGCAGGCTCGCGGCGTCGGCGTCCGCATCCCGCAGGACGTCGGCGACACCGGTGCGGACGTGAGCGACGACGCGCTCGACGTCGTAACCGTGCTGGGCCAAGAGGTGTTCGGTGCGGCCGAGTTCGGTGAGCGAGAGGTCGAAGAGCTCGACGCGTACCCGGGTCTCGCCGATGTCGATGCCGATCAGCAGGCCGCTGGTGGGTGTGACGCGCAGCAGGGTGCGTGGGCGGCCGCCCTCGGAGTCGACCATTCCGGCTTCTTCGAGTACGCCCTCGGTGATGAGTTCCGAGACGACGTTGCTGATAGAACCTGAACTCAGCCCGGTGGCCGGTCCGAGCTCCTGGCGGCTCAACGGGCCGTCGAAATACAACCGTTGCAGAACCCGGGCGCGATTGCCGCGCCGCAGGTCACGCACTGTCCGTCTGTAGCGCTCGGCCATGGTGCTCCTTCCCTGGACGCAACATACCCCGGTCACAGGCCTTGACGCGACCTTCTCTCACCTCTTAAATCACGGCATAAATTAAGTCATGGAGGCCGTTCGGGAACCGAACGCATCCACCCCCGGAAAGGGGCCACCTCTCATGCGCACCAGAGCCGCACTCGCTGTCACCGTCGTCACCGCCCTCGCCGCCGTCACCGGCTGTGGCGGCGGCACCTCCACCGATGGGGGCGGCAGCAACGAGTCGCCCAAGACGCTCACGTACTGGGCCTCCAATCAGGGCCCGAGCATCGAGGCCGACAAGAAGATCCTCACCCCCGAGCTCAAGAAGTTCGAAGAGCAGACCGGCATCAAGGTCAAGCTCGAGGTGATCCCCTGGTCCGATCTGCTCAACCGGATCCTGGCCGCCACGACGTCCGGGCAGGGCCCCGACGTCCTCAACATAGGCAACACCTGGACCGCGTCACTCCAGGCGACCGGTGCGCTGCTGCCCTGGGACCGGAAGAACTTCGACGCGATCGGCGGCCGGGACCGTTTCGTCGCATCGGCAGTGGCATCGGCCGGGGCCGAGGGCAAGGACCCCGCGGCCGTGCCGCTCTACTCGCTGGCGTACGCGCTCTACTACAACAAGAAGATGTTCGCGGATGCGGGGATCTCACAGCCGCCGGCCACCTGGGACCAGCTGGTCGCCGACGGCAAGAAGATCTCCAAGGACGGGAAATGGGCGCTGGGCGCCGAGGGCGGCAGCCTCGCCAACAACATCCACCAGGTCTTCGTCCTCGGCAAGCAGCACGGCGCGGACTTCTTCGACTCCGCCGGCAAGCCCACCTTCACCTCGGACGGCGCGGTCGCCGCGGTGAAGCAGTACGTCGACTTCATGGCCAAGGACAAGATCGTCGCGCCGGGCAACGCGGAGTACGCCCAGAACCAGTCCCTCCAGGACTTCGCGAGCGGCAAGACCGCCATGGTTCTGTGGCAGGCCGCCGCCTCGACCTTCGCCGCCCAGGGCATGAAGCCCGCGGACTGGGGGGTCGCTCCCGTGCCGGTCCCGGCCGGCACTCCCGGCACCGGAAAGAACACCAACTCCATGGTGGCCGGCATCAATATGGCCGTCTTCAAGAACACCAAGAACATCGACGGCGCCAAGAAGTTCGTGAAGTTCATGACGAGCGACGCGGAGCAGAAGCTGCTCAACAAGACGTACGGATCGATCCCGCCGGTCAAGGCCGCGCAGCAGGACCCGGCGTTCTCCGCGCCCGACCTGAAGGTCCTGCGCGACACGCTGGCCACCAGCGCCGCGCCCCTCCCCCAGGTGCCCACCGAGTCGCAGTTCGAGACGGCCGTCGGCACCGCGGTCAAGGAGCTGTGGGCCGATGCCGCAGCCGGACGCCCGGTGACGACCCAGTCCGTCAAGGACCGTCTGGCCAAGGCCCAGCAGCAGATGCAGCAGTGAGGCCGGCGCGATGACCACCACCGTCACTCCCGGCCGCACGGACCGGGCGGGCAGCGGTGAGAGCGTGGGCACGACGGATGCGCGTAGAAAGCTGCCGTGCATCCCGGACCGGATCCGCCACGGCGTCCTGCCCTATCTCCTGCTGCTGCCCGCGATCGTGCTCGAACTGCTCGTCCATGTGATCCCGATGGTCATTGGCATCGCGATGAGCTTCCGTCAGCTCACCCAGTTCTACATCCGCAACTGGGGCGAGGCGCCGTGGGCGGCGTTCGACAACTACCAGGTCGCCGTCGACTTCGACGCCCCGATCGGCCAGGCGCTGCTCCACTCCTTCTATATCACCTGCCTGTTCACGGTGCTCGCCGTCGGCCTGTCCTGGCTGTTCGGGGTCGCCGCGGCGATCATGATGCAGGAGAATTTCCGCGGCCGAGGCTTGCTGCGGGCCGTCTTCCTCACTCCGTACGCCCTGCCGGTGTACGCCGCCGTTATCACCTGGGCCTTCATGTTCCAGCGCGACAACGGCCTGATCAATCACGTCCTGCACGACCAACTCGGCCTCACCGACCAGCCGTCCTTCTGGCTGATCGGCGACAACAGCTTCATCGCGCTGGTCGTGGTTGCGGTCTGGAAGTCCTGGCCGTTCGCCTTCCTCATCATCATGGCGGGGCTGCAGAACATTCCGCGCGAGCTCTACGAAGCCGCGGCCATCGACGGCGCGGGCATCTGGCAGCAGATCCGCAGGATCACTATGCCGTCGCTGCGCCCGGTCAACCAAGTGCTGGTGCTGGTCCTGTTCCTGTGGACGTTCAACGACTTCAACACGCCGTACGTGCTGTTCGGGAGGGCCGCCCCGGAGGCCGCGGACCTGATCTCGATCCATATCTACCAGTCCTCGTTCGTCACCTGGAACTTCGGCTCCGGCTCCGCGATGTCCGTCCTGATGCTGCTCTTCCTGCTGCTGGTCACGGCTGTCTATCTGCTGCTCACCTCCCGGGGAAGGAAGTCCGCCGATGCCTAGGCAGCCGAGCTCGCCGACCGCACCGCCGCGGTCCTTCCGCTGGACGCGCCGCATCGTCCTCACTTTCCTTACGGCCTTCGCCCTGCTGCCCGTCTATGTGATGGTCAGCAGCTCGCTCAAGCCGCTCCAGGACGTGTCGGGGAAGTTCCAGTGGATCCCGTCCCGGCTTACCGTCCGCCCGTACATCGACATCTGGGACACCGTGCCGCTGGCCCGCTACTTCCTCAACTCGCTGATCGTGGCGGGCGCGGCGACCGTGCTGTCCGTGGCGATCGCGGTGTTCGCCGCGTACGCCGTGAGCCGCTACCGGTTCCGCGGAAGGCGGGTCTTCACCGTCACGGTGCTCTCCACACAGATGTTCCCCGGCATCCTCTTCCTTCTCCCGCTGTTCCTGATCTTCGTCAATATCGGCAACAGCACCGGCATCGCCCTGTACGGCTCGCGCGGCGGGCTGATCCTCACCTATCTGACGTTCTCGCTTCCCTTCTCCATCTGGATGCTGATCGGCTACTTCGACTCCATCCCGCGGGATCTGGACGAGGCCGCCATGGTGGACGGCTGCGGGGCGATCGGCTCGCTCTTCCGGGTCGTCGTGCCCGCAGCCGTCCCCGGCATCGTCGCCGTGGCCGTCTACGCGTTCATGACGGCCTGGGGAGAGGTCCTGTTCGCCTCCGTGATGACGAACGACACCACCCGCACGCTCTCCATCGGGCTCATGGGCTACGCCACCCAGAACGACGTCTACTGGAACCAGGTCATGGCCGCCTCGCTCGTCGTCAGCGTGCCCGTGGTCGCCGGGTTCCTGCTTCTCCAGCGCTATCTCGTCGCCGGCCTCACCGCGGGCGCCGTCAAGTGACGCACGTGTCCCCATCAGAAAGGCTGTCAGTGAACGACCTCAACGCCCTCCCTGCCGACTTCACTTGGGGTGTCGCCACCGCCGCGTACCAGATCGAGGGAGCCGTGGCCGAGGACGGCCGCTCCCTGTCGATCTGGGACACCTTCTCCCACACCCCGGGCACCGTCGCGGGCGGCGACACGGGCGATGTGGCCTGCGACCACTACCACCGCTGGCCCGAGGACGTCGGGCTGATGAAGCAACTCGGCGTCGACGCCTACCGGTTCTCGATCGCCTGGCCGCGGATCGTGCCCGGGGGCGACGGGAAGGTGAACAAGGCCGGACTCTCCTTCTACGACCGGCTGGTGGACGGCCTGCTCGAAGCGGGCATCACCCCGTTCGCCACCCTCTACCACTGGGACCTCCCGCAGGCGCTCCAGGACCGGGGCGGCTGGCCGTCCCGCGAGACCGCGGAGCACTTCGCCGCGTACGCCTCCGTCGTCGCCGAGAGGCTCGGCGACCGGGTCAAGGACTGGGCGACCCTCAACGAGCCGCTGTGCTCGGCGTGGATCGGCCATCTGGAAGGGAAGATGGCGCCCGGGCTGACCGATCTCGGGGCCGCCGTGCACGCCTCGTACCATCTGCACCTCGGCCACGGTCTCGCCGTGCAGGCGATCCGCGCGGCCTCGTCGGACGCCCGCGTCGGGATCGTCAACAACCTCAGCCCGATCGAGCCGGCGAGCGACCGCGAGGAGGACGTCGCAGCCGCGCTACGGGCCGACGGCCACACCAATCGCTGGTGGCTCGACCCGGTCCACGGGCGCGGCTATCCGCAGGACATGCTGGAGCTGTACGGCGTCGAACTGCCCGAGCGTGCCGGGGACCTGGAGACCATCGCGGCCCCACTCGACTGGCTGGGGCTGAACTACTACTTCCGCCAGATCGTCACCGCCGACCCGACCGGCGCCGTCCCGTACGCCCAGCAGATCTATCTGCCGGGGGCCCGGCACACCGCCATGGACTGGGAGGTGCACGCGGACGGCCTGCAGCAGCTGCTGCTGCGGCTGACCGACGAGTACGGCGCCCAGCGTATCTACGTCACCGAGAACGGCTCGGCCTATCCGGACGTCGTACGTGCTGACGGCACCGTCGACGACCCGGAGCGCACCCGGTACCTGGAGGAGCACCTGGCCGCATGCGCGCGGGCGGCACGCCAAGGGGCCCCGGTCGCCGGGTACTTCGCCTGGTCGCTGCTGGACAACTTCGAGTGGGCGTACGGCTACGACAAACGGTTCGGCCTGGTGCATGTCGACTACGCGACGCAGCGGCGGACAATCAAGGGCAGCGGACACCGGTACGCGGACATCATCCGCGCCACGTCGCGCAGGGCGCGCAGGGCGCGCAGGGCGGCTTGATCGGGCGCCTGCGCACTCGTAATGCGTAGGTCTCGGGTTCGAATCCCGAAGGCGGCTCCACGGTGAACCCCAGGTCGGGCCTCTGACCTGGGGTTTCTTCCTTCTGGCGACCTTGAAATTCGGGCTAAACGGACACGTGCGGTCTATGCATCGCAATGCGTAGGTCGAAGGTATGGTCTCTGTAGTGATACCTAGGTCATGGGCCTCTGAGCTGGGCCTTTGCGGTAATGAGGGCATTAGCTGACGTACCATCAAGGATCAGGTGCGGCCAATGTGCGGCCACGAGTGCAGCCACAGTGCTGGGACGGCCATCAGGGGCCGCATTTCTGGGCTCAGCGCTGACCGATGCCTTGTACGTATTCCACAACGAGACCAATGAGCCTGAGCGGGGACTGGTCCGACGCTGTGGGCCGTCGCCCGCCGAGGGCGCCGGCCCGTCCGCGCTAGCGGGCGAGGGCGTGTGCCTCGTCGAGCAGTTCCCGCAGTGTCGAGGTGGTTGGTGCGACGGCGGTGGCGAGCAGTGCCAGGCCGCCTGCCAGCGGTGCGAGGACGGCGCACCCGTCCTTGGTGCCTTCGCCGAGGAGTACGGGGTCTCGTCGGACGTCGAGGCGCGGGTCCACGATCAGGAGTTGGCCGGTGGCGCGGTGCCCGTTCAGGACGGCCGGGCCGTCCCAGCCGGGTTCTGGGGCCCCGTAGGCCGTGTGCTGGTCGAGCAGGGGGCGCCCGGCGCGGTGGACCAGGATCCGGCTGACGAGGTGGCCTGGTTCCTCGTTGGCACGGCCCAGGAGCTGTTCTTCTCGCAGTACCAGCCGTGAGGTGGCGGCGAGTTCGACGGTGTACGTCTGGTGCAGGTTGCTGCCGGCGGCGCTGATCAGGGGCTGCGGTAGCCAGCGCAGATGGGCGTGTTCCCCGGCGGTGAGCCGCACGTCGTAGGTGGCTGCTTGGGTGGTGGGGCCGCGCAGGGCGAGGGTGGCGGCGGCCGTGGTGACCTCCAGTTCGGCCCGGTCCTCGGCGGTGATGTCGAGGGTGAGCCGGTCGCCGCCGAGCGGGGCGCTCATCGCGCCGATGATGCCCACTCTGGCGGCGTTGCCGGCGGTGCGCATGCGCCGCAGGTGGAAGGGGCCGTCGCTGCGCAACTGCGGGAGGGTGGTGACGCGTCCGTTGTGCGCGGCGCGGATCCGGGCCGTGGCGCGTACGCCGTCGGGGTGTCCGGCGATCTCCTGGGCGCCGGCTGGGGGAACGTCGAGGGCGGACGTGGCTCGGGCGGAGGCGAGTTGGGAGGACGGGCTCATGCAGCTGCCCCGGCGCGCCACTGGGCGAGGTGGCCGGTGACCCAGTCGGCGACTTCGCGGATGCCGTCGTCGGAGGTGAGGCTGGTGAAGATGACGGGAAGGTCGCCGCGCTGTCGTTTCGCGTCGCTGGCCATGGTGTTCAGGTCTGCGCCGACGTGCGGGGCGAGGTCGGTCTTGTTGATGATGAGGAGGTCGGCGGTGGTGATGCCGGGGCCGCCCTTGCGGGGGATGTCGTCGCCGCTGGCTACGTCGATGACGAAGATCTGCACGTCGACGAGGCCCTTGGAGAAGGTGGCGGTCAGGTTGTCGCCACCGGACTCGACGAGCACGAGGTCGAGGGGGTGGAGGGTCTCTTCCAGGTACTCGACGGCTTCCAGGTTGGCGGAGATGTCGTCGCGGATCGCGGTGTGCGGGCAGGCGCCGGTCTCGACGGCGGTGATGCGCTCGGGCGGCAGGACAGCCTCGCGCAGCAGATACTCGGCGTCCTCGCGGGTGTAGATGTCGTTGGTGACGGCGGCGATGCACCAGCGGTCGCGCAGGGTGCGGCAGAGCGCGGCGACGGTCGCGGTCTTGCCGGAGCCGACGGGACCGCCCAAGCCGATGCGCAGAGCGCGGCGGCTGCCGTCAGGACGGAGCGGGTCGGCGCTGTGCGTGTACCGCTGCGGAAAGGTCCCAGAGTGGTCGAGGTGCATGTCAACTCCGTTTTGCAGTGGTGGATTCGGGGTTCAGGAGGCGAAGAGGCGGACGGTCCAGGCGGCGTGCTGCTCCCCGGTGATGTCCAGCAGGGGTGAGGAGGCCGACGGCAGGGCGTCGAGGCCCTCGGTCATGGCGCGGGTCGCGGCGTCGGCCGCGGCTTGGGCGACGTCGTCGGTCTCGGGGCCGAGGCGGGCCAGCAGCCCCGAGGCGTCGAGCGGGTCGAGGCTCAGCAGGCGCACCGCTGCGGTGGCCGGGCCGCCGATGGTCTCGTACGCGGCGGCATGGGCGGCGTCCGCCGGGACGAGCCCGGCGGCGCGGGCGGTGAGGCCCAGAACGATGGGCTGGTGGGCGCCCTGGGGACGTGCGGCGGCCAGGTGTTCGAGTTCGGCGGAGGGGAAGGTGGCACGGGCGGCGCGCATCATCTGTCGGCCGAGCCTGCGGGCGACGGCACGTAGTGCGGGGGCGGGGGTGCGCGCGTCGGCGGCGTCGTCGAGCAGCAGCGGGTCATGTCCGGCGGCGGCTGCGGCGGCGAGCCCGGCCGTGGTCAGGCCGGTGGTGTGCAGACGGCCGCGGCAGAACGCCTCCAGGCTGTGGGTGTCGTGTACGGCTTTGTGGGCGATGGCGGCCTCGACGCCGCCGGAGTGGGCGTGCCCACCGGCGGGGAAGCGGCCGTCGGCCAGCAGGAGCAGGGCTGCGCGGCTCATGGGCGAGCTGCTGCCTTTCACAGGGGGGCGGATGGTGATGCGGTGGACCAGGCGGGCGCATCAGCCCGCCCCGGGGCCCGGCCGTGGCCGCGGGCCGGCGGCCGGGCAGGTGTCGGATCAGAAGAGGAAGTACCGCTGTGCCAGGGGGACTTCGGTGACGTAGGAGCGCGGTACGGTCGCACCGTTGAGTTCGGTGCGGGCGTCGCTCGTCGTCGCGCCGCCGATGGTGACCTCGAAGCTGTTGTGGTCGACTTCGAGGCTCTTGGGCACTGTGTCGTTCAGCTTCATGTCGCTCTTCTTGACGCCCCTGGTGTCCGCGATCTCGACGAACTTCTTGTTGAGTCCGAGCCCCTGCGTCTTTGCGTCTGTGACCTTGTTGCTGCTGTCCTGGGTGATGACGAACCGGGTGTTCAGCCTGTCGGCCACGCCGGGTGCAGCGAAGTTCACCGAGTTGCTCCCTGGGGAGCGGCCGGTGGAGCCCCACACCGGCCGCGGCAGGTAGGGCTGTGGCGTTGTGATGGAGGCGTTGGCGTCGCCGACCTGGGCGTAGGCGAGCTGGCCGCCCTTGAGGACCATGTGCGTCTTGACGCCGAAGAACTTCGGCTCCCACAGCACCAGGTCTGCCAGCTTCTCCGGCTCCACGGAACCGACGTATGTGTCGATGCCGTGGGTGCTCGCCGGGTTGACCGTGTACTTGGCGACGTACCGGCGCGCCCGGTAGTTGTCGTTCGGCTTCAGCCTGTCCTCATTGTAGGAGTGGTCCTTTTTGTCATCCTTGATCGTGCGGACTTTCGCGCTCTGCAGGTCTTCGGGCAGCGGGCCATAGCGGCACTTCATGACGTGCGCGGTCTGCCAGGTCCGCATGATCATCTCGCCGATGCGCCCCATTGCCTGGGCGTCCGAGGACATCATCGAGATGGCGCCCATGTCGTGGAGGAGGTCCTCCGCCGCCATGGTGGACGGGCGGATACGGGAGTCCGCGAAGGCCATGTCCGCCGGAATGTCCGGGTTGAGGTGGTGGCAGACGACCATCATGTCGACGTGCTCCTTGACGGTGTTCACCGTGAAGGGCCGGGTGGGGTTGGTCGAGGCGGGAAGGACGTTCGGCTCCTTGACCAGCTCGATCATGTCCGGGGCGTGGCCCCCTCCGGCGCCCTCGACATGGAAGATGTGGATGGAACGCTTGTTGATGGCCTTCTTGGTGTCCTCCAGGAAACCGGACTCGTTGAGCGAGTCGGCGTGCAGGGCGAGCTGGACCTTGCGGTCCTCGCAGACCTTCAACGCCATGTCGATCACTGCAGGGGTGGCGCCCCAGTCTTCGTGAATCTTGAAGCCGATGACTCCGGCGTCCACCTGCTCGTTCAGAGCCCTTTTGTTCATCGTGCTGCCCTTTCCGAGCAGGCCGATGTTGACCGGGTACTCGTCCAGGGCCTCGAAGACTCGGGTGATGTGCCACGCGCCCGGGGTCACGGTGGTGGCCGTGCTGCCCTCGGCAGGGCCGGTGCCGCCGCCGATGAGAGTGGTCACGCCCGAGGCCAGGGCCTCGTGGATCTCCTCGGGGCAGATGAAGTGAACGTGGGTGTCCACACCGCCCGCGGTGAGGATCCGGCCGTTGCCGGAGATGACCTCGGTGCTCGGGCCGACCACGAAGTTCGACGGCGTCACCGGTAGCTGCTCGCCCGCCTGTTCACGAGCGGGCTTTTCGAAGTTGGCGATCGGGTCCATCGTCTCGGGGTTGTACGCCTTGCCGATGGCATGAATCTCGCCGTCCCTGATGCCGACGTCGGCCTTGACCACACCCCACCAGTCGAGGATCAGCGCCCCCGTGATGACCGTGTCCACGGGGCGGCGATCCGTGTTGCCGCCCCCGTCCCTCGGGATGTGGGACATGCCCATCGACTCTCGGATCACCTTCCCGCCACCGAAGATCATCTCGTTGCCGCTGTATTCCGGTCCGCCGCTCCAGTCGGCTTCGATCTCGACGGTGATGTCGGTGTCGGCGAGGCGGACACGGTCCTTGGTGGTGGGCCCGTACAGAGCGGTGTAGTCCGCCCGCTTCAGCAAGTTGCTCTGACGCTGCTGGCCCGTCTGCTCCGGCTGGCTGCTCATCGGACGATCCCCTTGCGCAGTCCCTGGATCTTGCGGGTGTCGTTCTTGGCGTCGCCTTCGATCTTCACCAGCTCAACGCAGCACTCGTCTCCTGGTTCGAACCGAACGGACGTGCCCGCGGCGATGTTGAGCCGTCGCCCCTTCGCCTCAGCGCACGTCCATAGCTCGTCATAGGTCACGCCCCCGCCGGAGGGGTTCACGACCACCTTGAGGCCGGGGTTGACCTCGGCGAAGTGGTAGTGGGAGCCGACCTGGACGGGACGGTCGGACGTGTTCCTGACCTTGATCGTCGTCTTGTCGCCCTGCAGGAGCTTGTTGAACGCGATTGCCTCGTGCCAGGACGTGGCGTCCTCGCAGGCATTGCAACAGGCGGACGAGGCGGTGTCGTCGCAGTCGACCGGGCACTCCGGCCTGCGCGCCGGCTGGGGATGCTCGACCTTGCCCGGGTAGACCTCGGGTTCCTCCGTGGCCTCCGGGATGGGGTCGTGGATCGTGACCAGCTTGGTGCCGTCCGGGAAGGTCGCCTCCACCTGGACGTTTTTGATCATCTCCGGGACGCCGTCCATCACGTCGTCACGGGTGAGCACCTGTCGGCCCGAGTCCATGATGTCGCTGACCGTCTTACCGTCGCGCGCCGCCTCGAAGACGTGAACGGATAGCAGGGCCATCGTCTCGGGGTAGTTCAGAAGCAGCCCCCGGTCGCGGCGCTTTCCTGCCACGTCGGCCGCCACATGGATCAGTAAGCGCTCCTGCTCATGCGGAGTCAAATGCACGATGACTCGTCTCTGTTGGTCGGATGATGCGTGCGGCCGGGCATGCCAAGGTCACGGACAACGCTCCCCGGATGGCGCCGGCGCTCTCCGATCCTCAGCGAGGAAGAACGGCGAAACGCCCAAAGAGCGGCTTACCTACACCATCCGGTGAATCCGTGGAGTGCACCGTTTTCACCCCGCCCCGTCGGGCACAGGGAGCCCGTTTCCGAAACCGTGGACGAATTCCGTGAGTCGGGTATCCGCTTGGGACTTCGTCGATCAGTCCTCGTCCTCACCGGCTTCCGTACCGACCGCCTGTCTCGGCGATGGTCGAACTCAGCTGTCCCCGACGCCCTGTGGTCCCCGTGGGGAGAGGCGCTGCACCTTGTCGGCGTGCGCGCCGCGCACGTTTGGGTGAACGACCGGTGAGTGGCGCGCCCGGCAGCTGGCGGAAGGGCGACCATCCAGGAGTGAGGCCTGCTCGACTACACCGCCGGCGTCGCCGCCGACACCACGCGCACCGCACTCGACGAGCTGCGCCGGGCCGGTGTCGCACTGAGCGGCGAACCTGTTGTCGCCTGAACAGGCCAGTCCAGTCTCTCCGACCCCTGTGTTCACAGGCGAGGGACCGGATCAGTCCCTGTCCTGCTGCAACGATGGTTCAGCGAGCCCAAGCCCGGCCGTCCCACGTCCCCGTAGTAGTCACTGAGGGGCCACGCGTTTTCCGGACAGGGGTCTGACCGATCAATTCATGCGGCGAGACGCAGGCCTTCAAACTCGGCGTGGACTTCGCGAGGAGGGCGGTAACCAACCGCTGAATGAAGGCGTTTGAGATTGTACCAGAATTCTATGTAGCGGGTGATGTCGCGTCGGGCGGACTCGCGAGTGGGATAGCTCACGCGGGATACCAGTTCGTTCTTCAAAGCACCGAAGAACGATTCGGCCATGGCGTTGTCGAAGCAAATTCCAGTCCGGCCGGCCGATGTTGCTGCCGCGGTCGGAGTGGAATATTGCGTCCTTCGCGAGCTTGCGGTTCCGTGCCGCGTTGCGAATGGCTCGGGATATGAGCGGAGTCTGGTAGTGGTCGTCCATCGCGTAGCCGATAACTTCCTTGGTGCAGCAGTCGATAACGGTCGCCAGATACAGCCACCCTTCCCCTGTGGGAATGTAGGTGATATCGCCGACGAGCTTTTCCCCGGGCGTGTCAGCGGTGAACACACGGCCGACGAGATCCGGCACCGGGCCTTGCGCCGCCCGGGTGAGCGACCACCGCCTTGGGCGGGGCTGGCAGGGCACCAGGCCCAGTTCGCGCATCAGCTGGCGGACCAGTTCAGGGCCGGCGGTCACATCCCAGCGGAGGAGCTGGGCATGGATGCGCCGGTACCCGTAGGTACTGTCGGACATGTCGAATGCTTTCCTGATGAGAAGCCGCAGTTCCTCGCGCCGCTTGGCTGTCGCGGAATCGGGTCGGCATCTCCAGTCGTAGTAGCCGGATTTGGACACGTCGAGTCGTTCACACATGAACTCGACGGGGTATGCGTACTCCGCCGTATCGAGTCGCATCGAATCGATGAACTCGTACCTGCTGGCTACCGGGGATCCCTCGCGAAGTACGCTGCGGCTTTTTTCAGGAAGCTGACTTCCATCTCCAGTTCGCGGTTGCGACGCTCGAGTTCCTTCAGCCTGGCCCGTTCATCAATCTCCAGAGGACCGGCCTGCTTCCCGTGCTCGTGCTCGTGACGGCGCACCCACGTGCGAAGCGTCTCGGGATTCATCTCGAGTTCCCGGGCCACATGGGCGATGGGCTTGCTGGATTTCAATGCCAGTTGGACCGCTTCCTCGCGGAACTCCGGCGAGTACGAACTTGGACGTGACACCGTGCTACTTCCCTCGATTCCTTACAGGACAACCCTATTGGGTCCCTGTCCGGGATCTTCGTGGCCCCTCAGCTGGCCGCGCTCGCGGCTGAGCGGACTGCCGAGGGAGGGCTGCGGCTGATGGGCGAGGGCGGGATCCTGCCCGAGCTGGCCCAGCACCTGATGCAGGCCGCGCTGGAGGCCGAGATGGACCAGCACCTGGCCGCCGGGGCCAGGCAGGCTGGCGGGCGTGGGTCACGTTCGGGCGGCAACACCCGTAACGGCTACCGGGCCAAGAAGGTTATAACGGAAGTCGGCCCGGTCACCGTGCAGGTCCCCCGGGACCGGCTGGGCACCTTCAGCCCGAGGCTGCTGCCGAAGTACGCGCGGCGGACCGGCGCACTGGACGAGATGGTGCTCTCGCTGACCGCGAAGGGCCTGACGGGGTAGTCCGTCGAGGTCACCGACGCCGGGGCGGAGGGGGCCGAGGGCGTGAGACTGAGCGCGAGCTTAAGTCCAAGGAACTGGTGTTGGGCCTGCCGGACTGCTGGTCAGCGGCGCGGCGGGCGGTTGCGCGGGTCCGGAGCGGCGGGACGCTTCGCTGTCGGAGGTGCGGTCCAGGGCGCCGGTCCGGTTGGGCGCATTCTTGGTGCGGCCGGTGCCGGCCTGCGGGCGGCGCGCCGGGTGCGCGGGGAGCCCGCTCGTCCCGAATTCTCCGTACAGCTCCGGACCCAGCGTGCGGCCGGCCACGGCGACGGGGGGTCTGTACGCTCACCGGTGTAATTGATGATCATGGAAGAGACATCAAGTGACTGACACCGTGACCGAGTTCGTGGACGCCGATGGCCAGGCGGATCCCTCGCCGGAGGCCGCGACGGTCGAGCAGAAACTGATCGACCAGCTCGTCGAGCAGGCCCGCAGCAAGGGGCTGCAGCTGACCGGCGAGGGCGGGCTGCTGCAGCAACTGACCAAGACAGTTCTGGAGTCCGCCCTGGAGGGCGAGATCACCGGCCATCTCGGCTATGGCAAGCACGACCCGGCGGGCAAGGACGGCGGCAACTCCCGTAACGGCACCCGGTCCAAGACGGTGCTGACGGACATCGGGCCGGTCGAGATCGACGTGCCCCGCGACCGGGAGGGCTCCTTCGAGCCGGCCATCGTCAAGAAGCGGCAGCGCCGGCTGACCGGCGTGGACGAGATGGTGCTCTCGCTGTCCGCGAAGGGCCTCACGCACGGGGAGATCTCCGCGCACCTGGCCGAGGTCTACGGCGCGGACGTGTCCAAGACGACCATCAGCACGATCACCGACAAGGTGATGGATGGCATGGCCGAATGGCAGAACCGGCCGCTCGACCGCGTCTACCCGGTCGTCTTCATTGACGCTGTCAACGTCAGAATTCGCGATGGCCAAGTAGCGAACAGGCCGATCTACGTGGCCCTGGCGGTCACCGCCGAGGGACACCGCGACATCCTCGGCCTGTGGGCCGGCGACGGCGGCGAAGGCGCGAAACACTGGCTTCGAGTGCTCTCCGAGCTCAAGAATAGGGGCGTCGAAGACGTCCTCATGCTGGTCTGCGACGGGTTGAAGGGGCTGCCCGACGCGGTCGGCGAGATCTGGCCCCGAACTGTGGTGCAAACGTGCGTGGTTCACCTGCTGCGGGCGTCATTTCGATACGCGGCCCGGCAGGACTGGGACAAGATCGCCAAGGCGCTCAAGCCCATCTACACCGCGCCGACCGAGGACGCGGCCACGACACGGTTCCTGGAATTCGCCGAGACCCGGGGCAAGAAGTACCCGGCGATCGTCCGCCTCTGGAAGTCTAGCTGGCCCGAGTTCACGCCTTTCCTCCAGTTTGATGCGGAAATACGCCGCATCGTATGCACAACGAACAGCATCGAGAGCGTCAACGCCCGTATCCGCAAGGCCGTCCGCTCCCGCGGGCACTTCCCCACGGAACAGGCCGCCCTCAAGTGCGTCTACATGGCCGTCATGAGCCTCGACCCGACCGGTGCCGGCCGCAAACGCTGGACCATGCGCTGGAAGGGCGCCATGAACGCCTTCGACCTGGCCTTCGACGGCCGCCTCACCGCAGGCCAACTCTAGCCACACCAACCCCAGTTACACCGCTCGCTTTACAGACCCCCCTGCGCACCACTTCCTGGGACATCAACGGCTCTCTCGCCACCATCGGCGCGGAGTACGACGCGGGCGGCGCGATGACCGCCGAGTACCAGTACAACCCGCTCGGCCAGATCCAGACCCAGACCACCGGAGGCACCAGCCACCACCTCCACCACGACCAACTCGGCTCCGTCACCGACATAACCGACGCGACCGGGGCCGCGCGCATCCGCTACAGCTACAGCGCGTTCGGCGAAGCCACCAAGACCGACGTCGCCGCCAACCCGCCCGCCAACCCCTTCACCTACACCGGCGCCTACACCGAACCCACCACCAGCGCCGCCGGCTACTACCTGCGCGCCCGCAACTACGACCCCACCACCGGCCGCTTCACCGCTACAGACCCCGCCGGCCAATCCACTGGGACCCCGGCGATTTCGGCCTACGCCTACGCCGCCAACACACCCACCCGCTACACCGACCCCACCGGATGGAGCCCCGACGACCCAACCGACGACAAGGTCGAATCCGTCGGAGAAGGACTCAAGGTCTTCGGCGACGGCTTCGTACAGGGCCTCAAGCTCCCCTTCGAATTCGTCGGCGACATCTACAACGCCTTCACCGGCAACAACGGCGGCGCCGGTGCCTTCTTCGACAAGTACCTCCCCGTCCGACCCGCCTACCGCCTCTACCACGCGGCCCAGATGTTCCGCGACCAAGGGTGTGAGGCGCTCTACGACGTCTACAGCCAGGCTGCCGGCGAGCTCGCGGGGCAGATCGCCCTCTCCGGCCTCGGCGGCCTTACGGGCTGGCAGCGCGTCGCCGCCGCCCCGCGCGGCGCATTCGCCGGAATGACGTCGATTCCCAGGGCCACGTCCTTCACCTGGGCAGGCGCGAACGTGCGTTACACCAGGACCGCCACCGCCATCGGCGATGACGCGAACACCATCCAGAACCTTATGCGCTCCACAGGCCGCAACGGTCACGACGTCATCGTCCACGGAGACGAGCAGGGCAACTTCCGCGTCGACGGGCAGATCACCCACGCCCAGCAGATCGCGGACATCATCCGGGAGAACCCGTACTACGACGGTGGCCCCATTCAGCTGGTGACCTGCCATGGCGCGTGTGGGGCAGCTGCCGAACTCTCCGAGGCCATGGGCGGCGTGGAGGTCAGAAACGCCAGCCGGCACCAGGTCGACCTGGACCGCAACGGAACCGTGCGGGAATGGCCGGACGGACCGCTCGGGGAGCCTCTGACCAAGTAGTTTGGAGCCTCGGGTAGCCGCCGGTACGTCCGTTGCGCTCATGGACGTACCGGCGGCTTACCATCCACACGTTAGTGCGCCCAGCCAACCGAGGGACGAAGATGCGTGAAGTGGCCCCTCTGGGAATCTTCGGCCGTATCGCAAGCCAGTCAGCTTTCAGTCGACTAGCCGGGGAGTTGAGGGAGGACAGCGGGGCCATCCCGTACGAAGAACGAGCAGTGATCGCCGAATATCTCAGGAACGCCCCCGTCGTCATCGCGCTCATGGGGTACACCGAGGACATTCTCGGAGGGAGGTTCTCCGTGACGGGTGGGTCCGCGATCCACAGTGACGGCAGGTACTTCTGGAGACGTGACGCAGCGGAGTACATCGAGCACTACGGGACGAGGCTCCCAGACGCCTTCCTTCTGGCGGGACGCAAGGACAACTGGCGGCCCGCGCGCCTCTCCCAAGACGAAGTCCTCGACATCGACGACTACTTCATGTGGCTGCGCTCGAAGAGAGCCGCAGACTCGGGGGACACGGAACGCCCTTGAGCCCATGCACCACGTGCCCCGCCGTTGGGGCACGCCCCGGTCGGGTGGGCCTGGTCCTCAACGCCACCCTCGGCTGGTCCCGGGTTGACCCGATCGCTGCCCTCGTCATCGCAGGCGTCGCGGTCAAGGAAGGCCGCGACGCCTGGCAAGGCAAGGGCTGCTGCGCTCCTACCGTCGTCCACGTGCCCGCCGAGGCCGAAGCAGACGCGTGCGGTTGCGCCAAGGGTTGCAGCTGCTGCTGATCGTGTTTGCCGGTGGCGGTCCAGCAGCACCGGGCCGCCACCACACCCGCCATTCCGCACGTTCCGTTAGCCGGGGTTATCAGCAGCGGCCATGGGAACTGCTCCTTACGGGAGTTGGGTCAGCGGTTGCGGGAGAACGGGATGCGCGGGTCTACCGGGCGGGCCGCTGGGGCGGAACCGGCGCCTTACCGGGCAGGCCGGGCCGGGCGGGAGCGGCGGCGAGCGCGGCGGCGCTGATGGGGAACTGGAGGCCGTAGCACTCCCGGCCCCGATGGCGAGGATCGGAACGGCCAGTAGCAGAAGACCGGAGGCGAAGAGACCGACGACGGCTCCGATGGTCTTCCTCATCGCCGCTGTTCGCTGGGGCGGACAGCTTGGTCGGGCAACGGGGTTGGGTCAGGGCGTGGGCGTATCCGGGCATGCTGCATCCGGCGGACGCACCAGCTCGGACCGCACCAGGTCGCACCGCCCGCGCCAAGTACGTCACCAGCAACAGCGCGCACGACCTGCAGAACTTCCCCGGAGAGAACCGCGACCAGCGCTCGCACCGGAGCTGGCTGACCGCCCTGCTCACCGAGGCGTACCGGGCAGCCACCGAGCACTCCGTCGCCATGGTGTTCTCCGGCTGGCGCCAAGGAGCCGACCACGTCCGACTCCCTGCAGATGGCGGGCTGGACCTGGAGCGGCACGATCCCCTGGATCAAGCCCGCCAGCTGGCCCCACTGAGAGCCCGACGGCCGCCCTCAGGAGGGTCTGTGGAGGGTCGACAACTCAGGTGATCCGGTTCCTTGTCACCAGCGGTGCCCGTCCCGGTGGCCAGCTGGTGGCCGGACGCCTTTGGACGACGTGACACGAGGTAGCACAGACCAACCAGCCGTACGTGCTCTGATCAGGCAGAACGTCACTCAGCAGCACGATCAGGCACTACGCAGCACGATCGCTCACGGTCTCGTATTGCGTAGGTCTCGGGTTCGAATCCCGAAGGCGGCTCCGGGAAAGGCCCAGGTCAGACACGCTCTGACCTGGGCCTTTTTCTTCCCGTTGGAAGGCGTCGGGGTGCACGGGGACGACCGGGTGTCCGCCGGCCAGCAGCCGGTGGACGGCCAGACCGCGGGTGGTCTCGATCGCCACCGCCAGGTCGGCCGGGGCGCCGTGCCTGCGCAGCCGGGCCAGGGGCTTGGCGAACCCTTCCTCGGTGTGGGCGTACTCCCACCGGTCAGGCTTCTGCGACCGGTGCGCCGTCGACGGCGGGGTCACGCAACTCGAACCAGACGGTCTTGCCCCTCCCGCTGGGGGAGTTACCCCAGGACGACGCCATGGCGGAGACGATGACCAGGCCGCGTCCGCCCTCGGCCTCGTCGTCCGCAAGCGGGAAGGCCACGGGCAATGCGAGGTGGGGGTCGCTGTCCCGCACCTCCACCCGGACACGCCCCGGGTACCTGCGCACGTGCATGTCGACATCGCTGTCGCCATGGACCAGTGCGTTGGTGACGACCTCTGACACCAGCAGCTCCGCTTCGTCGCACAGGGGGGTCAGCTGGCAACTGTTCAGCCACTCCCGCAGGAAGAGCCGCGCCCTGCGCACGCCCTGCAGATCGCGGCGGTGGATCCCGAGACGGCGGATGTGCAGCTGCGTTCCCTCCTGGGCGCCTTCATATCGCAGGAGCAGCAGCGCGGTGTCGTCCGCGCGAGCAGGGTGTTGGGAGGCACTGCCGATCAGTCGGTCACCCAGCGTCTCCAGCTCGTCGCCCGAGTCCGCCAAGGCGGCTTCGAGAGCGGCCTGGGCAGTGCTGGCATGCTGATCGTCGGACCCGACCAACCCGTCCGTGTAGAGAGCAAGCAGTGTCCCTGGGGCGAGGGTGAGTTTCGTGGCCTGGTAATAGGCGTCGGCGTCGATACCCATCGGGATGCCGGTGTCCAGGTCCTGCGCCTCGTAGCGGCCGTCGGGGGAACGGATCAGAGGAGCGTGGTGTCCAGCGGTGACGATCTCTGCGACACCGGTGCTCGGGTCGAGCCACACACAGCAGCAGGTCGCGAACAGGTCGGTGTCCAGTTCGACGAGCAGGCGGTTGGTCCTCTGCAGAACGGTGCTCGGGTCGTGGCCTTCCGCCGCATAGGCGCGCACCGCGCTGCGGAGCTGGCCCATCACGACCGCAGCCGAGATGTTGTGGCCCTGGACATCGCCGATCAATGCCCCGATGCCTCCGGTGGGAAGGTTGATCAGGTCGTACCAGTCGCCGCCGAGTTCGATGCTGCTGTTGGTCGGCACGTACCGTGTGGTGGTCAGCACGCCGGCGTGCTGCGGCAACATGCGAGGCAGCAGTGCCTGCTGCAACGTCGCCGCGAGAGCATGCTGGGCGTCGTAGTGCCGGGTTCGTGTGAAGGTCTGGCCGAGCAGTGTTGCCACCGCGGTCAGGACCGCGCGTTCGGTGACGACACTCGTCTGGTCGGGACGGAATCCGATCGAGCAACTGCCTATGGCGTGTCCCCCGGCCAGAAGCGGAAGTATCGCCCATACGTAGGCGTCGGGCCCTGCCGCCCCCTGCTCGCGGTTCTTCTCAGGAGGCGGCCTGTAGACGAGCTGCCTCATCTGAGTCACCGCATCGGTTTCCGGCGAGGACCGGCCCAGAGGCCGTCCATTCAGCGTGCGGACAAACTCCCCCGTGCACCCGACAGCGCCCACAACGCGCAGCCGTTCGGCTTCGACCAGGCTTATCGCCATGGCCTGCGCGGCAAAACCAGTCATCACTCGTTCTATCGCCAGCTGCGCGGCCTCCTCGGTACTCTCTGTTGTGATCAGCACGTTTGCCAGCTTGTGCAGGTGGTAGACGAGCGACGTGGTCGAAGGGGCTCGCATGCCCGACTGGGTTCCGATCGCTGTGTCCGGGGCGCCTGCGACTGTACTGTCCGAGGTGACCACCAGCGGCACCGCGGGAGGCTCCATGGATACGCCCTGGGCTGCGAGCCGGTCCAGTTCCCGGGTGGTGTAGGCCGTGATGTCGCGCAGGTACTTCCCCTCCTCGTCGGCCAGCTCCCGGAACGTCTGTGGCCAGTAGGTGGCCAGCGCGCCGAGACGACGGGTCGAGGTGAACAGGGGAACGGAGGTGACCGTGAACGGGTATGGCGCGAAGACCGCCAATTCCGGATGTGTACCGAGTTCCTGCACGGACTGTGCGGTGGAAATCTCTCCCGTTCGATACGCCCTGGCTGATGCGTAGGAGGGGTCGTCCACCGGAACGCGTTCCACCGATCCGGTCCCCAGTGGAGTCACGGCCGCTATGACTGCGACCAGCGTCCGGCTCCCGGGCTCGTACAGATACGCCATGACAGCCGAAGCCTGCAGGTCATCCAGGATCCGGCAGGCCGTCGACGCAAGCAGCCTGTCACGATCGCCGACACTGGGTGGCCCGTCGGTGAGTGGCACCGGTGGCGTTGGTTCGCCGGCGTTCATAACGCGCTTCCTGTACTGGCGCATCGGTTGGCCTGCCGGGCGCTTGCCGCCTGGAACCTCATGTCGGGGGGACCGCCTCTCGAGGAATTCGGGGACACACGCTGCTCTGCTCCAGCATCTGCCCCTTCAGGCTCGACGACAAGAAGGGCACGTCGTCGCTCAGCTCACCCGGACTGTGCGCCACCGGGGTCCGCGCGCAGCAGCGCCGGCATCCGATCGGTCGGCAGGTGCGGCCGATGGCGCAGCCGGGCGGCCACGGGGTAGCAGTCGCCGGCGGAATCCCGAGCCTCGCTCACGCCGTCGGTACAGGTCAGCAGCCGACCGCCGCCCGCCACCTTCAGATCATGCACGCGCCGCTGTTCATCGACGAGGTCGCTCAGCCCCAGCGGCAGCCCGGGCTCCTCGTACCGCATCACCGCCGCGATCAGGTGCTGTTCGTCGACGCGCGGAAACTGTGAGTGACGGTCGCGGCCGAGCCGCTGGTGGCGAAGTACGCGGCTCACTGGCCCCGCTTGGGGCCACCGCAAGGTCCACTGGCTGATGCGGGCGGGCGGCCGCACACTGCCTCCTGCCCTGCACCATCCCGGCATTCAAACCGTCCAAAGTGAGCCAATAACATGACACGGACATGGAAGATGTAGTCTTCCCGCCGGCCGCGAATACCGAGGATCCCCTTTGAGCAGTGAGCACTCCATACCCAGCACCTCCCCGCGTGCGGTGGGCCGGCGTTCCGCGCTGCGCCTCGCCGGGATAGGCGGCCTTCTGACGGCCGGGGGCGCCCTGGCAGGTGCCAACCTGCCGGCGAAGCTCTCGAGCGCGCCCGTCGCGTCGGCGGCCGCCGGCGACCTCAGCATCACGGGTACCCGGGTCACCTCGGGCTGGACCGTACCGTCGTTCGCCCCGTCGGGGCGCCGCCCCAGACATCGCCGCGCCACCTGGTCCCAGCAGTTCCAGGCCCAGCACGGCTGGTCCACCGGCGGCACCGGCACCGCGTCGGCCGAACCCAACGACACCTCGGTCTTCGCGCGTGGCACGCAGTCGGTCCGGGTCACCACCACCGGTGCGGGCAAGCAGTCGTACATCCGCAAGGCCGGCATGTCCGCCATGGACCTGACCGGCAAGATGATCCGGCTCGTCTTCCGCGTCGACGACACCACCAACCTGGGCAAGCTGGTCTTCTACTTGGGCAGCGGCTCCCTCGCGAACTACTTCAACTGGCAGTTCCACACGCACTCCTCGACGGCGGCCAACTACGTCCAGTCGGGAGAGTGGGTGACGGTCCATCTGCAGTGGGCCGACGTCATCAGCGCGGCCGGGACGTACTCGATCTCGTCCTCCGGTGCCCCTTCCACCAGGTCCGGCTTCACCGACATGTCGTTCGCCGTGTACGACAACGCGGGCGGCCCGGTGACCTACCACCTGCAGGCCGTCGAACTGGTCCCGGACACCACCTCCGCCTTCCCGAAGGGCGTCGTCTCGATCACCTTCGACGACTCCCACAAGTCGGTCCACGACCTGGCCCGCCCGGCGATGGACGCGTACGGCTTCCCCGGCACGATCTACAACATCGCCGACGCGATCGGGACCGGCGCCTTCCTGACGATCGACCAGATGCGTTCCCTCCAGGACGCCTCGGGGTGGGAGATGGGCGGACACTCCTACTCGACGTCTGCCCACACCGCGAGCTACAGCAAGCTCACCGCGCAGCAGGTGGACGACGACCTGCGCAGCCTGCGGGAGTGGCTGGTGTCCAACGGCTTCACCAGCGAGCACTTTGCCTACCCGCACGGCGCGTTCCAGAAGACGACGGACGGCGTCCCAGTGGACCTCATCGCGAGCCGCCACTTCACCACAGCCAGGTCGATCATCTCCGAGACGATCGAGACCTTCGCCCCGGCGATGCCGTATCGCCTCAAGGCGCTGACCGGCATCAACGACGGCACGGGGATCGGCGGTACGGCCCTGTCGAAGGTGACCGGCCTGGGCGGCAAGCTCGACCGCTGCGCGAAGAACGGCGACTGGCTCATCCTCTGCCTCCACAGGATCGTCGAGGGCACCCCGGCGACCAGCACGGAGATCAGCCGGGCCGGCTTCGCCACGATGATGAAGGAGATCGACGCGCGGGGGATCCCGGTCGTGTCCGTCGAGGAGGCGATGGCCTACTACACATAGGACTGGGGGCGGGGGGGCCCGGCAGGGGGACTGCGGCCCCCCCCCCCCCGGGGGTGGGGGGGGGGGGGGCCCGCACC
>NZ_JBSFMS010000068.1:0-37333 GCF_053599675.1 Streptomyces sp. NPDC000880
GCGTACGCGTGGGGCGGCCCGGCCTGGACGAGCGCCCGGACGGTGCCGGCGGGCAGAGCGGACCGTGCGGGGCCTTGCCCGGCCCGGGGTATCCCCGCGGGCCGGGACTACTCCGCCTCCGTAGACTGTTCGAACTCTCACCTGACCGCTCGCCCTTGCCCCCGCGCTGCTACTGGCCAGGGTCACGGCCGTCACCAAGATCGCCACCGGCTGGTACGCGGCCCGCCGGGCGGGCATCGGCCCACGCGGCAGGCTGCGAGCGGGCGGCGCGCTGGTGGCCCGCGGTATCTGACTCCTGCCACGCACATCTCGGCCACACACACCGACTTCACGGCGGAGTACGAAGCCACACGTGCTGAGATCGATCAACAGCTGGCGACGCTGCTCAACCTGCTGCCCGCACTCGCCGAGGGATCGGCCGGCAGCATCCAGGAGGGGCCACGGTCAGCCTCGCGGATCTTGCCAGAGCCGGGTTGGTGGAGACGTCGGCAGACGCGGCCGTGTCGACCAGCGAGCAGCTCGACACGGACTACTTGAACGGCTTCCTGCACAGCGTTTCCAACTATCGCCGCTCAACCAGCACCAGCGGAACCTTTCGCACTGACGCCCGCGGCGCTCGCATCCCCCAGATGGTCATCGAAAAGCAGCGCCGCTACGGAGCTGCCTTCCGTACGCTCGCGGAGTTCGAGCAGCACGTGAGCAGGCTCAGAGAGCTGAGCGAGCGAGCGGCGTCCCTGGCACCTGCTCGTCGATGCCGAGTTCCCGCAGGACCGTGTCCGAGTACGAGGCGAACAGCAGAGCGGGCGCCTCGTTTGCGGCCTTCTCCAGCGCGGGAGTGAGCTGCTCGATCGCGACGACATTGCGTACCTCGAGACCACGGGTCGCCGTATTGACGGTGTAGGGCCGCTTGGCGGCCCACGTGTAGGCGTCGTCGTGCGGCACGACTTTCAGGAGCAGGAAGGTGTCGCTGCCGTCGTCGGGGGCGAGGACGACGCCCCGCCAGAATCGTTGATGCGGGTAGTGCGCATCCTCGGGTCGCGTGCTGTGTCGACCGACTCCAGGTGCAGGCCTTTGTCCGCATGCATTTCAGCGACGGTGAGCTGCTGGAACTTGGCCATGGCCTTGCGTACGCCTGCCTTGACCGGCTTCTCCAGGGCATCGAAGCTCTCCCAGAAGGTGTTCGCGAAGGCGAGCTGAGGCACGAGGTGGGTTCCTTTACAGCGATCGGGCAAGCGTGTTGATCATACGAGCGTGGTGGCGGCGAGCCGCTCGGCGAGGTCCCGGATCTCGTCGAGGAGCGAGCGTGGCGGCTGGTCGAGGTCCAGTGCGTGCTGCTGGATGGTGATCCCCGCGTTGCGGATCCGGTGGGCCGCGTGCGGGGCGTTGCCCTTGGCGTAGACAAGATGGCCGTCGGGCAGGCCGAGGGCCGTGCAGTAGGCGAGCATCTGGTAGAGGTCGGCGTCGGGGAAGCCGTCCTGTTTCTCCGCCTTGTACTTGGCGTCAACGACGGCGCGCGGCCGGCCGTCGTCGGCGTACCAGACGAATTCGGGGCGCATCCGGACGGCGTCGTCGCGGTCCAGATGGATTCCGCGGGCCTGGAGTTCGGCGCGGCCGCCGTGTTGGGCGAGCGCCTCGCGCAGCGAGGTGCAGACGAAGTCCTCGAAGAGCTTGTTCATGTCGAAGAGAAAGCCGTCGATGCGCAGCTGCCCCTCGTCGTGCTCGGCCGAAGCTCCACGCAGGACGGTCTCGGCGAGCCGGAGCGCGCCGTGGTAGCGGGCGTTGAGGCGGGTGGGCCGCCACAACGGCCGGGCGTGCCCGCGTACGAGAGGGGTCACATCCGCCAGACGCGCCCGGTGATGTGCCAGGCGGCGGCGTACGACCCCGGGGACGCCCGGCAGTCGCAGGAGCCGTTCGACGGCTGCGCGAAGGATGCGGTTCTCCGCGATGTCGGTGGTGTACTCGTCGTACACGATCTCGACGGGGAGGGCGGCGCCGAAGCGGCGCCGTATTTGGTCGGCCTCACGGATGCGGCCGCGTACGACGAAGGCGCTCTCCTCGGTGGTCCGGTAGCCCTGGACCAGCCCCTGTGCAAGCGCGCGGGCCAGCTGCCGCTCGAAGGCGTGGGCGAAGGCCGGCAGCACTTCGGTGTGTTCCGCGACGTCGACCGCGTCGTCCCGGGTGCTGTGCGGGGAGAGCGCGTAGCCGAGGAGGAAGAACAGTCGGGCGATCGGCACCTTCGGGGTGATGCGCAACGTGACGGTCCCGGCGCCGGGGAGGGACAGGGCGACCGCACCGACCTTGCTGCCGGCGCGCAGCCGCCAGTGACCCGGCAGGTACGGGTCGGGTGCGGCGTCGACGATGCGGGAGGTGGCGAGGGCCTGCCCGAGCACGTCCGGGAGAGGACGCGGGACCGGCGGGGCGTGCTCGACGAGGTGGATGGTCGTCACGACGCGTCGTCAACGTCGGACGGTTCGCCCCACACGAGGTCGCTTGGGGCGGACCGCGCGGACCTCCGGTACCGCCCGGAGGGTGAGGACGCGTGCGCCTACAAGCGCTCCCGGATGCTTGGCTTCATCCGCGAGGTCACCGCGCGTATCTGTGCCGCCCAGCAGGCGGCGAGGGCCGACGCCAAGCAGCAGTCCGGCCAGGAAAGGGGCGTGCGGGCGCAGTGTGGCCCTGGTCCTCGCCTACCGTGCGGCCGTGGTCGAGGCACGCCTCGCCGCTCACTACCCGAAGCTGAACAAGGCGCGCCCGACGACGTTCAAGGGCACTGGTTACTGGCTGGGAGTCGCCGACGGCGGCACGCCGACATCGGCGATCCGGCTTCTGCGGCGCGGGGCGCTGAACACCGGCGGACTTGATTCCCTTCTTCAGGAAACCGGTGTCGAGGCGCGGCAGGTGGGCCGATGTCTGCTGTTCTCGTGCCCGCGCCGCCCGTGCCCCTGCTGGGCGTCCTACTGCACTGCCGCCCCGCGCTTCTTACGGATTCCCGCCGGTGAGACGATGTGCCGGACGCGGCAGCAATGTCGCACCGTGACCGGCGCCCCGCCGGCCACCCAGGAGTCTCCCGGGTCGCACAACGGGGCGCACGTACGACGAAGAGGTAAGCCCATGTCGAATCCGCCGCTTCCCGAGGCAGCAGTGGCCATGCTCCGGAAACCCAACCAGGCCGTCATCACGACGCTCCGCTCCGACGGCCAGCCGGTGTCCACCGCCACCTGGTACCTGTGGGACGACGGCCGTGTGCTGGTCAACATGGACCACGAACGCAGGCGGCTGAGCCATCTGCGCAACGATCCCCGGGTCACCCTCACCGTGCTCGACGAAGGGGACTGGTACACGCACCTCAGCATCATCGGGCGCGTCGCCGAGCTGCGTGACGACGAATCCCTGGTCGACATCGACCGGCTCGCCCAGCACTACACCGGCCAGGCCTACGCCCAGCGGGACCGCGCACGGGTCAGCGCCTGGATCGAGATCGACCGCTGGCACGGCTGGGGCACGCTCAAGAACAGCAGTCAGGTCGGCTGACGCTGTTTCCGCCGCCTCCGGATGGATCGCCGGACGGGCTTTGGCCGAAGGCTGCCGCCTGGAGGTGTACGGCCTGACCTGCTTCCGCGAAAGGCTTGTCCAGCGCGATCGAGTGCCGCGGATCTCGGTGTTCGCTGCCTCGGCCACCTGGGGCGTACCGGATGCGGCGCGCGGCGATCACGCTGCCGCCGGGCGACGCCGACGTGGCGCACGGAGAACTGCGGCCGCTGCTCGTGCGGTGCGCCGAGGCCGCTTCGGCATACCGCCTGGCCCGGACCGGCTCTGAGGTGCCTGCAGAGCTCCACCTGGCGGGCTGCCTTGGGGCTTCGCTGACCCGAGGTCGAGTCCGACGAGTGAGACCGCGCCTCAGCGGCCAGCGAGGGCCGCCTCGGACACTCCATGACGGCAAGGTTCACTCTCGGGCCCCTCAGCAGGAGGATCAGGAGGGCACGTTCAGCGGCAGGACGCCACGGACTTGCACCACGGTGTGCGGCTCGGCGAGGAACTCCTCCGATGCCTTCGCCCACCGGGCGTAGTGAGGAGTCTCGCGGTGCGCAGCCACCGCCTGCTCGTCGCGGTAGACCTCAACCAGGTGGGTACGTGTCCGGGTCGGTTGTGCTCTGAAAGGCCTCAAACCGCAGGCACCCCGCCTCATCGCGTACCGAGGATGTGGCGTCGTCCTCGACAGCCGCGAGGAACTGCGGACGCCGGTCCGGCTTGACCTTGATTGGTTCAAGAGCAGCTACAGCGGAGATGAAGGTGGCGAGTGCATCGAGGTGGCCCACTCGCCTGCCGCTGTCCATGTCCGAGACTCGAAGGACATCGCGCTGACGGCCCTCAGCGTAGGGACCGTCAGCTGGTCGCGCTTCGTGCGCTTCGTTGCTCAGGTGTGAGACCAATCGGCCTGGGCCCTGATCACAAACTGCGTCTCTCCTGGACGCCGATGGCTCTGCACGTCTTGTTCCCAAGCGGCCTGCGCCTCGCGCGGGGAAGGAACTGGGCGGTCCAAGTGGTCCAGGATTTGGGCGTACAGCGCATGCACCCGATGCCCACGGGCTGCCACGAGCGCTGACAATAGGGGTCGGTCAGGGCACGTCATACGGTCGACTTCAACCAGCACGGACACCTTGTCGTCCGGGTGGAGGGCAGGCAGTCGGCTGTCCAGGCGCTCACCCAGATCCGTCCACGTCAAAGGCCTTGCCCTTCGGGCGGCCATGGTCAGGGGCAACCGGAGCAGATCGGCGCATACGCAAATCTCCCGGAAGGTGGGGCGCGCGGCGAGCACTGCTGCGTGGGACCGCCAGGTGGTGATGCGCCTCTGCACGTCGGGGGCTGGGCGCCGCATCGCCTCCTCGCAGGTTGCGATCTTACGCAGGACGGACTGGAGCTGGTCGAGGTGGAGTTCGTCCCCAAGGCGATCGAGGTAGTCGAGGAAAGAGACCAATCGTTCGGTCGCTTTCCTGTCGTCACTCGCCTGGATCCCGTCCAGTGAGACTGGCGTGGGCAGTGGATTGGGGCTTTCGAGTGCCGGTTCCGGAAGTTCCCACTTGGGAACGCGGGCCGGAGCAACAGTGCGGACGGCTTTGACGGGACGATCGGCGTAGGTCTCGTGGGCCAACGCTCGATGGCGTCGGCAGAACTCCTTGAGGCCGTATTCGTCCCAAACGTTGGTCCAGTTGAGCCGGCGGAGCAGCTCCACGAGAAACGGGGCAGGGTTTTCCTCATATCCCAGGATCAATGCGGAGAGGACCGGTTCTCCCTTCTTCCGCTGGAGTTCGACAGGGAGGAGCAGTTCGGTCCAGCGGGCCAGTGTGAGGGAAGCGAGGGGCACCTTCGCCCGGTCGGCGAGACCCTGCATGCTCACGAGGCCCCGGCTGCGGGCGGTTTCCGTCAGCGCTTGGCGGAAGGCCGCGGAGATTGCCCGATCAGCGGGCTGCGGCACCGCGGGCAAGGACGGCTGTCGAGCCGGCTCGGTGGCCAAGGGTGTGGCAACGGGCGTTGAGATGCTGTTCGTGGGAGGACGATTCTCGGTACGACGTGCCTGCCGAGGAACAGTCGGTGGGGTCTGGACGACATGGCGGGTGGGCGGCGACGCCTGTTTGCCTCGCGGAACGAGGCCCTTTGAGGTGGGTTCGAGTGCGGGAGCCTGAATGCCATGGGTGGTCATGCGGCACTTGGACAGAGGAACCCACTCAATGGGAGCGCCCGGGAACTGCACGCCGACTTCCACGACCCGTGTGAGCCCGAACGGGCGGCACTGAATGCGCACGGCGTATCCCTGGCGGTCCACCTGCCAGTTGGCCAGCAGGCTGTCCGGTCCGAACAGCCACTCCGCGCCTGCCCACTGGCCCTGGAGATGAGCATCGGCTTGCTCCCACTCCGCTTTAGAGCTCCTGGCAAGCTGCACTCGCATCAGGTGCCGTCCATGGCCGCGCGCGTACAGGACATCGACGAACTCACGCAGGCTCTGCTGCCCCCTCTGCACGTAGCGCACCTGGACGTTCTTGTACTTCTGCTTCTTCAGCCAGGCCGCGAGTGCCCGGCCGATGTACAGGTGATCGGCGCTGGCCTCGTTGGTCGAGGTGCGGTGACATTGCCCCGAGGCGATGTGCGCGAAGTGGCACTTCTTGTCGCGGTACTTGCGTGCGGACAGCTTCTTGCCGCAACCGCCGAGGAGCTTGCCGCAGTAGAAGTCTCGGGCCGGGTACACGCTGATGAAGCGGTCGTACTCGACCGCATCCATCGGCAGGTACACGGGGTGATCGGCGCCCGGGCCGCCGGATACTGCGGTTTGGACTTTGCGGGTGTCGTCGTCGGCTGACGTGGGCATTCGAGCTCCGGGCGGTGGTGGGGAGGGGGTCTGGTCGTGTGGTGGGACCGCGATCGGGCCCACCACACGACCCGCCATGAATCAGGCCGCGTCAGGCTGGACCGGGTGACGAGCGCCGTGGCCGGGGGCGGGGTGAGCGTGGAGGTGTAGTTCTCGCCGTCCGCGAGCGGCTTCTCCGGCCCGGAAGATCCTCGGCCCCTCTCCCATATTCCCGGTGTCATTCGGCCCCCGAAGCGGAAACCTTCCCGCGACCGTCTCCAGATCCACTGGCACCCCTCCTGCACACTCCCCACGCGGCCCCGGCTGGGACTGCAACTGGAAACGTCAATCCTTCACTTCCCAACTACTGATGACACGCGAGAAGTAAAGAGGGTTGTACGCTCACACACAAGAACTCCACAAGCGGAAGCGCGTGGGCATCCACGCGTGGGGAGGGCGCTCGGCGTGCTGGCGCGGTACCCGAGCCGGCGGTGGCAGGTGTCGTCCGCCTCGCTGGGCCGGCGGCGTGCACTGTGCGCCGCTCAGGCGTCTTCGCAACCAGGGCAGAGAGAGATATGAACCACACACCCCAGTCCTTCCAGCTCCTTCCCGGCGCCGCCGACTCGCCGGTAATCCTTCACGTCCCGCACTCCTCACGGTTCATTCCCGAGTCGGTGCGTGACGGCATCGTGCTGGACGACGGTGCGCTCGAGCTGGAGCTGGACCACATCACCGACTCCCACACGGCCGACATCGCCGCCGCCGCAGTGGAGGCCGCGCCCATCACCCCCTGGCGGTTTGTCAACGGTCTGTCCCGCCTGGTTGTCGACCCCGAACGTTTCCCGGACGAGCGCGAGGAGATGCTGGCGGTCGGCATGGGCGTGGTCTATACGCGGACCACGCACCGCGAGCGGCTCCGGTCGGCGGACATGGACCCGTCGCCGCTGATCGAGCGGTACTTCCGACCCTATGCGGAGGCGATGACCGCGGCGGTCGGCGAGCGGCTGGCGGCGACCGGGCGCGCGGTCATCGTCGACGTCCACTCGTACCCGACCGAGACGCTGCCCTACGAGCTGCACGGCGACGGCCCACGGCCCCCGGTCTGCCTGGGCACGGACGACTTCCACACCCCTGCGGAGCTGCTCACCCACGCGGAAGAGGCGTTCGCCGGCTTCGGTGGCACGGGGATCAACAGCCCCTTCCCAGGCACCTACGTACCGCTGAAGTACTACGGCAAGGACCCCCGCGTCAGCGCCCTGATGATCGAGATTCGGCGTGACGTCTACATGGAGGAGCCGGGAGGCCCTGCGGGCCATGGCCTCGCAGCCCTTGCCGCCGGCCTGGCCGCGCTGGTCAACGCTGTGTCGGCACCGTAGGACGCTCTCTGCGCACGCAGGCAACACCGCAGCTGACATAACTCGATGTGAAAGCTGGTCGAGGGACCCCAGCCCGACCGAAACTCCGGAGCCGGCGCTTCCCACTCACAGAGCTGACGGGAGTCGGTGTCAGCGCTGTCACCGCGACCACACGGCTTCCACTCAGACTCGGCCACAACGGTCGGTGGTAGCTGTGCAGGTCGCCTTGCGCATGGGGGCGCGGCGTCACGCGAGCGGGGCGAGCTTTGTGCGAGTTGCCTCCGTGTCTTCATTCGCAAGGATGCGGGTGGACCGAGCAGCCGTCAGGAGTGCGAGATGTGCAAGGGCCTGAGAACACCTTGGCGTTGCAGCTCCACGATGTGCTCGGCGACACGCTGCGGTGCGCCTCCGCCATGGACCAGGACGCCGGCTTCCATATTGCGCCGTGCTGCTGACTCAGTGAGGTTGGCACTGCCCAGAAACAGAACACGCCGGTCGGCCACAGCGAGCTTGGCATGTTGTCGCGAGTGGGCACCGGACGCTGAGTCACGCGCCCAGTGCCACAGGCGCAGCCCCGGTATCGAGTTGAATGCCTCAGCAGGTTCGTTGCCGGACAGGAGACCACGCGCGCCGGCGAGCGTCTCGACCACCACGTGTGCCTCCACACCTCGGCCCGCTGCGGCAGACAACGCTCTTGTCAATGCCGGATAGGGACGGGCCGCGTAGGTCATAGCGAGTAGTTCTTCGCGAGCCTCACTGATGACTTCGATGAGCACTTGGGCGGTGGCCCGCGTCGGTACCGCTGAAGTGGAGGGGCCGCTCCACACTGTACGGACCTGGACCGCGTCCCGTGCGCGAAGCCATGCAGCGATATAGCCCCGCAAGTAAGCCGCAGCCTCCGGATAGGGAACGTCCTCCGCTTCAACAGCCTCGTACAGTTGAGCCACCGAGCCACTGACCGCCGGTGTCGCCAATTCGGTGAGCGCGTGCTCTTTTCCACGCCCTCGTGCCAGCAGTCCGGCCAGGTCCTTGGCCCGCGAGGGACCGAGGGCCTCGGCTGCCGCCTCGGCCGCGTCCTCGAACCTCCGCCTGCTCACGGCAGCAGGCCGACCGGCGTGAGCACCTGATCCTTGTCTCCGGCGAGAGGAACGACGAAGCGTCGGTCGAGGAACCTGTTGCCACGCTCGCAGGTGGTCTCGGAGACGAAGAGGCAGACGTGGCAGGCGGCTCCGTGGAGGAAGTCGGCAGGGTCCTGGGGCAGACGTTCGGAGCACAGCGGGTCGGCCGAGCAATGCGAGGCGTCGGTCAGTGCCCGGCGAACGATCCGGTCGAACTCGCGCTCCTCCGCGAGGGAGACGAGGCCACCCAGCGTGCCTTCCGAGTCCGCAACGGCGGTGTAGATGAGGATGCCGGTCCTGGGATTCCCATCGTCGCCCGCATAGATCCGCTCGGCGAGGACGCCGAGTTGTAGCCGCACTCCAGAGCAATCGTGCGGATCAGCAGATGAGAGAGGGTGTGCAGGACGAGGTACCGGGCTCCGGGCCAGCCGTGCAGAGGGTCGAAGTCACTGGTCTTACGGTCCGACCTGCGGTTTGTGCGAAATCGGCCGAAGGCCTCCCGGTGAGCCTCCATTTGCGGCGACCGTTCCATGCGCGACACCCAGTCGGCCATCAATTCGTCGTGCACGCGCAGGAAGATGCCCTCGCCGCGTACCTCGCTGGCCGGCACCCAGTTCTGTGAAGCGCGGGAGAGGTCGACGCGGGTGGCGATCTCGGGTGACTCAGGGTCGGGAGCGTCGAGGCGGGTGAAGCCGATCAACGCACGGGCCTCACGAAGGCGCTCGGCCTGGCGCACATCGGAGAACAGTTCGCCGAGCGGAGGGGGGACAGTGACCTGTCTCAGTGCGAAGTCGTCGCTGGGCTGCGGAACCGGACCGGACAGGGCGTCCCATTCGGGGCCGAGCAGGTCGGCCTGCACCTCGGGCGCTGACGGGGCAGGTCCGGCGGCTCCCGCCTTGCGGGCCGCGATAGCGGCGACGACCGCATCGGCGTCGAATTCCTTCAGGAAGTTGAACTTGGGCATGCGCGCCACGAAGGCGAACTGGCCGGGGTCGTCGACGACCTGCAGATCCGGCCAGTGGTCTTCGAGCAACTTGTCGATATCGCCGCCCTGCCCCTTGGGCAGCGCAAGGGCGCTGAGAGTCAGTGGAAACCACTGGTTGGATGCACCCGCAACGATCAGAACTGAGCCCTGGGCGCAGCCGTTCCTTTCGTACGTGCCCAGGTGCGGGTGGCGTCCCCGGCAGAGCGGCAGGTTGCGGCGCCCCCGCTCTCCCATCGCCTCGCGGATATTGCGCTTCGTACCGCAGGCAACGCATTCGATGGTGACGTTGGCTGCCTGGTTGCCGCCATGGTCCTTCATGCGCAGCTTGGGGCGCGGGGTCTTGGTGCAGGCCTGGCCGTGGTGGACGTACGCCGTGTACGGAAACTCGTCGAGGTGGCCGGCGGTGCAGACGAGGGTGAAGCGGGCTGCGACGGCAAGCGGCTTGCCCCGCTTGCAATCGTGGACGAACTTCGCCTCGTGCGGGGTGCGCGGGTTGGAGTTGATGAAGGCGAACTCGCTCGAGTCGACGGCTGCGAGGACATTGCAAGCGGTGCAGCGCAGCCACTGCGGAAACGGGGTGACAGGCACGCCGACACCCTGTGCGGCCCAGCCCTTCGGGTCCGTATCCCCGCCTTCCAGCCAGGGCGCGGCCCGCAACTGCTCGATCTGGCCGCGCCCGTAGCGCTGGAGGGAGCGGTTCACGGCAGTTCGGAGCCGGGGCTCGTCGATGTCGTATTCGGTGATTCCGGAGTAGCTCCAGGAGTCGAGTCCCTTGACGAGGACGGAGAAGTTGGGCAGGTCGACGAGGGAGCCGATGCCGGCGGTGAACATCAGGTGGCTGGGGCGGACGGCGCCGACCCGGCGATTGGAGTTAATGCTCATCACTTTCCCTTCCCGGCTGCGCCGGCGGTGGTGTCTCCGTACTCGTCGCTGTCCACGGTGGCTGCCGTATCGAGGTCGGTAACGGTGTCGGGCTCTCCGAAGTTCCAGTCGGGGCCGCCGCCCGCGGGCTCGTCGAGGAACGCGCCGCCGCCGGGCAGCAGCAGGTTGATCTCGTTCTCCGTCTCGCGCATGGACATGCCGACGGTGAGTTCGGTCCACCCGGAGCCGTCGGCACGCCGGAGCAGCCCGCTGACGACCGTGGTCTTGCGCTTCTCTCTGCGGTAGCCGAGGGCGGCGCTGTTCTCGTCGCGCTTGCGGCGCCACTCGTCCTTCATTCGGTCCAGGCGCTCGCTGAGATACTCGCGGGCCCGCTCCCCGCCTACTCTCTCGGCCCGTTCCAGGAACCGGCGTTCGACGTCGGTGGCGAGCGCGCCGCTCAGGTCTACGTCGTGGGCGTCCAGGTTGCGGGAGGTGTCGTACGCTGCCTGGCGCAGCGCGGCGACGTAGGTGGCGGTCACACCGCGGTCGAGGGCGCGGCGGGTGAACGGGGTGACGGAGAGAGCTTCGACCTGCCGGTAGAAAGTGGCGTGGTAGTGCTCGAAGTCCTCGTAGTGGGCGAGGTCGCGGGGGCGTGACCAGTTGTAGAGGGTGACGACCAGGCCGGGACGTTTGGCGTCACGGCCGACGCGCGAGGACGCCTGGATGTATTCGGCGGTGTTCTTGGGCTGGCCGACGACCAGCATCAGTCCGAATCGGGATACGTCGACGCCGACCTGAAGCATGGAGGTGGCGAGGACGACGTCGACGGCCTGCCGGACCGTCGGGGTCATCGAGGCGCGGGGTTCGCGCTTCTCGTTCATCGCAGCCGCGTACTCACGCAGGAAGGCGCGCCGCCGCACCGATGTGTCGCGCTCGGGATCGAAGCCGATTTCCAGGCGCTTGAGGGCGGCGCCGATGTCGGCGGACGAGATACGGGATGTCAACTCCTGGATGTTGAGCATCCCCGCCCTGCTGACGATGCGGTCGGCGAGCGTGTCCTGGCCCTTGCGGCTGCCGTTGGAGCGCACGCGGGTGGTGATGTCGTCGTCCATGTACCGCCGCATGCCCGCGAGTTCACGGGTGGCGTTGAAGTAGCCGACGAGCGTCATGTACGGGTCGGCCGGCCTGCCGTAGTCGTCGAAGAGCTGTTGTCCGGCGAGCAGCAGGATCTCAGCGACACGGATCTCGGCGGCCTTGAGACGGGTGCCATGTGCGCACACACCGAGGTAGCGGCGGCCGGGGTTCTCACGGCTGAGCTCGACCTGCCGTGAGAAGAAGGTGTCGCCGACGTCGAGGACCTGCGGCGGAAAGACGGCCACCTTGCGGCCGAAGACGCCGAGGACCTGGTCGGCGGCCCGCTTGGTGGTCGCCGTGGACGCGACGATCTTGGGCCCGACCTCGTGGCGGTGTCCCTTGGCGTCGATGATGCTCCAGGTGCAGAGCTGGTCGACGGCGGACTCGAAGAGGCCGACGATGGTGCCGAGCGCGCCAGAGATCAGGTGCAGCTCGTCCTGGATGATCAGGTCCGGTGGCCGCAGCCGAGTGACGGGCTGTGCGGTGACGCCCGGCAGGTCGCCCTTGGCGTTGTGGCGACTGCCGCATCCAGTCTTGGCGTCCAGGTCGTCGTGGCGGTAGCCGTGGCGCGGGCAGAGCTCGGTGACGCGGCCGAACAGCAGGCCCGCGTATCCGTTCCAGGGGAGCTGGGCGAACTTGTCGACGGTGGCGATCAGCAGCGAGGGGGCAAGCCGGTAGATCTCCTCGTCGACAGTGAGGACGGGGATGCCCTCGCCGGGCGATTCGAGCCGCGAGAAGGGGCAGCGGTCCTCGCCTTCTCCGCGCGGGCAGTACAGCAGGACGCGGCGCCGGCTTTCGTCGTACTCCATGTGGGAGCGGGCGGTCAGTCCGCTGCCGCACCAGGGGCAGGTCAGGACCTGAAGCACCCGAGCGTGCTTGTCGCTGGCGTTCTCCTTGGCATCGGCGATCTGTTCCTTGGCCTCGTCACACCAGTTGGGCGAGACGGCGGTTCCCACCCACAGTCCGATACGGAACGGGGTGGCGCCCCAGCGCACATCCCGCGCGAACTCCTCGCGGCGCAGCACCTCGCAGGCGCTCACCAGGGCGGCGGCGCGCTGGAACTGCTGGGCGGTCAGCAGCCGCAGGGTGTAGCGCATGAGAACGCCGACACCCGCGTCCCCGCTGCGTGCGTCCGCGCCCGAGCCGAGGGTGCCCTGCAGTCGACGCAGCGCGAAGGTGTACGCGGCAAGTCCCAGGTAAGCCTCGGTCTTGCCGCCACCAGTCGGGAAGAACAGCAAGTCGACGAGTGCTTCGCGGCCGGTGCCACGGTGCGCGTGCCCGGGGTGGGTGAGGGAGTCGAGGTTCAACAGGACGAACGCCAGCTGGAAGGGGCGCCAGCTGGCCCCCTCCTTGCTCTTGGCGTAGACCTCGTCGTACGCCTCCCGGTAGGAGCCGCGGTCGTCCTCACGGCCGGCGCGGGCGGCGGCGATGGCGGTGTTGCGGCGCTGGAGCGCCATGGCCCGGTTGGCGAACCGGAAGGCCTCCAGGGCCGTGTCGTCGGCGACGAGCCTGTCAATTCCCCAGGTAATGCGGTCGCAGATCTCCAAGGCCTGCTCGATGGCGACAAGTGCCGATTCGCGGAGGTCGTCGGGCAGAGACTGGGCTCTGCGGCTCTGCTGTTCGAGCCAGGAGCCGTAGCCGTCGGCGAGCGGAGCGAGGGCGGCACTGAGTTCGGTGCGGTGGGCGGGCACCGCGAGGGCGGCGAGCTCGTCCATGCCGAGCTCGAGCCCCCTGAGGAGATCCTGGTCCTCGAGGCTCGGCGCGGTCGTGGCCCGGACGTCGTACTCGGGCAGCCAGGTGGTGGCGAGCCGGTGCGCGTTGCGCTCGCCGTCGCGTACGTGGGCGTGTACGGCGACGTTGCGGCCCTTGGCGTGGCTGAGGCTGTCCCGATAGAGGAGGCGCAGACGGCGGTCCTCGGCGTCTTCGGGAGCGTTGCTGCGGTTCGCGGGGTCGAGGGGGTCATCGACAGGGAAGAACACGGCCGCCTGGTCGTCGGGGAAGGCGGTGACCTCCAGTGAGGTCTGGAAGAGCCAGTGGGCATCGCGGGCCTCACGGCTGTCCTGCTGCCGGTTCACCAGGGCGAGTTCGACGATGCGCAGGTCCTCACCTCCGGCGCGGCAGGGGTGGTGACGTACCTGTACGTCCAGGACGACGGCGTCGCCCTCAAGCTGAACTATCCGATCGGCAGCGCCGGTGACGTCGATGTCCACCGGGTGCTCGACCGGCTCGCGTGACCAGACCCTGCGGGTCGTGCCCTGGTCCGTGACTTCTTCGGACTGGGTGTAGCGGCCCCAGCGGGCGATGACGCTGAGGGTGCCGACGGACGCAGGGACCGTGAAGGACAGGCCCATGGAAGAGGCCCAGATGTGGCCGGCTGCCTGCGGGGTCAGCCGGTCCTGGGGTTCACCGTCGTCGCCCTCGCTGTCGTCCCCGGAGTCGCTGTCCGCGCTCTGGGCCGCGGCGAGAGCGATCTCGTCTCCGGTGACGGCGAGCGGCCGCGGCCCGAGCATGCCGACGAGGTAGCGGTCACGCGGCCCGGATGAGGCACGGGACAGAGTCTCGGTCGCACCGTCCCACGGCCCCAGCAGATCGCGCCGGATGTAGGTGACGAGTCCGTCCCGCACCGCATACGAGTCGCCGGAAAGGAACGTCTGAGGTACTTCGTCGAGCGGATGCGGGACAGCGGCCTGGGCAGGCTGGGCCGACATGCGGTGGGTCCTTTCGGACAGGGCCGGCTGGGGCACGAGCATTTCGAGCATTCAACAGCAGGAGCAATGTACTTCGTTGACTCAGTTCACACAAGGCATCTTCGGTGCTTCGTCGCTACTGACGGCAGGAGTCTCTAGGCTGTTCCTCGACCACCGGCCACCGGCCACCGCGCGACCCGAGGACGACCTCCATGCCCCGACTCGCCCTCTCCGACGACTTCGTCGCGGACCTCATCTCGCTGCAGAGACCTGTGCAGAAGGAGGTCAACGACGCGATCCAGATGTTCCGGAGCTCGACCGTGCCCCAGCTGCACGCCAGCAAGGGCATGCACCTGGAGAAGCTCGAGCGGGCGCGCGACCCCCGGATCCGCACGATACGCATCACCAAGTTCTATCGGGGTGTTTTGCTGGCCCCCGACGACGGCAGCGAGCTGTTCACGTTGCTTCGGGTCGCCCCGCACGACGAGGCGATCAACTGGGCGTGCAAGCGGGCCTACTCCGTCAATGGCGCCACTGGGGCCCTCGAGGTACGCAATGTCGAGGCCCTCGAGCAGATGGAGACGTACTTCGAGACGAAAGCGGTCGTCACCCCTGCCCGTCTCTTCGAGCAGCATTCCGACACCGTGCTCCGCGATCTCGGCATCGACGACCAGGTCCTGCGCCTGGCACGCGTCTGCGTCACGGCCGACGACCTGACCGTCATGGCGCCACCGATGATGCCCGCCGATCAGTACGAGGTGCTGGAGTATCTTGCGGCCGGCTACTCCGCCGAGGACGTGTGGGAGCAGTTGATCGCCCCGCGCGGCCAGACGGTGCGAGCGGCCGAGGACCGGCCCACGGTCACCCTCGCCGAGGCGATCCTCAACACCCCGAGCCGCATCGTGGAGGTCACCGGCCCCGGGGAGCTGGAGCGCATCCTCACCGAGGACCTCACGCGCTGGAGGATCTTCCTCCACCCCGCCCAGCGGAGTTACGCCTACCATCCCGGCTTCAACGGCCCCGCCCAGGTCACGGGCGGCCCCGGTACCGGCAAGACAGTGGTCGCCCTGCACCGCGTGCGTCATCTGCTGCGCACCGGCGGCGAAGGCGACCGGATAATGCTCACCACCTTCACGAACGCCATGGCGGCCGCGCTGCGCGACAGCCTGGCGCTCCTGCTCGGTGAGGCGGACGCCCATCTGCTGCAGCGCGTCGACGTGACCACGGTTGACTCGCTCGCCGCCCGGATCATCCGGGAAGCGCGGGGCAGCGCACCCAGGCCGCTCTCGGCGGCCGCCGAGAAGAGCGCCTGGACGCGTGCCACGGCCCGCGAGGAGCTTCCGTGGACCGATCAGTTCCTGTCCCAGGAGTTCCGCAATGTCGTCCTGGCCCAGGGCCTGCGTTCACCCGAGGAGTATCTGCGCTGTGTACGACGGGGACGCGGCACCCAGGTGGGGCGGGTGCAACGAGCCAGGCTGTGGCGCGTGATGGAGCGATTCACGGCCGACCTGGCGTCGCGTGACTCGGCGACGTACACCCAGCTGTGCGACCAGGCCGCGCGCGTCCTCGCGGACAGCGGTCCGCGCTACCGGCATGTGGTCGTCGACGAGGCCCAGGACCTGCACCCGGCCCAGTGGCGGGTACTGCGCGCATGCGTGGCGCCGCAGTCGGACGACATGTTCCTCGTAGGCGATCCCCATCAGCGGATCTACGACTCCCGGGTCTCGCTGCGCTCGCTGGGCATCCAGGTCCGCGGCAGGTCCTCGCGGCTGCGTCTCAACTACCGCAGCACGGAGGAGATCCTGCGCTGGTCGGCGTCCCTGCTCGACGGGCAGCCAGTGGGCCGGCTCGGTGAGGACGACGACGATGACGGCGGCCAGGACTCGCTGCGGGGCTACCGTTCCCAGCTGCACGGCCGTATCCCGGCGGCACGCGGGTACGCCAGCCAGGACGAGGAACTCAGGGCACTGATCGAGCAGATCCGGATCTGGATCGACCAGGACGGGGTGAAACCGTCCGAGGTCGCGGTGTGCGCCCGTTTCAACACGATGGTCGACGCGGTCATCACGCGGCTGCGCCGGGAGGGTATCCCCGCGGTCGCGGTCAAGGACGACCCGGGTCCGGGGGTCTCGGGCGTCCGGGTGGCCACGATGCACGCCATGAAGGGACTGGAGTTCCGCTGCGTGGCCGTGGTCGGCGTGACCTCCAGTGTTCTGCCCTTCGCCCAGCAGGTGACGCCCGCCGAGGTGGATCCCGTGCAGCATCAGTCGGATCTGCTGGCAGAGCACTGCCTGCTGTTCGTGGCGTGCACCCGGGCCCGTGACGCGCTGGCGATCTCGTGGAGCGGGCAGCGGAGCCCGATGCTGGACCCGGTCACCGACTGAGGTGAGGCGACGGGCCGCCACCCACCCGGCTTCCCGGGTGGACGGCGGCCCGTCGATGCCTTCCCGGCCGGGCAATCAGGCCCGGATCTCGCGAATGACGACGCTGTGCACCTTGTCCTGAGAGGCGTTGTACGAGACTTCGCGTCCCGCTCGCTGCCACATCAGGGCATGCCCCAGCGGGGAGGAGGGGGACACGATGTCCGCCTCGTCGGTGGGGAGTTCAGCAACTGTGTACAAGGTGTCCTCGTCGACCTGCCCGTCGAACTCGAGGACGAGCAGCGCACCGGGAATGACAACCTGGGGCGTATGAGTCTCCCGCCCGACGTGAACCGAGTCGAGGAACGCCCGCAGGAATCCGAGGCGCTTGGTGCGGCGGTCACGCCGATCGGCCTGTGTTTTCCGGAGAAAGACGAGGTTCGCGGCGTCGATAGCTTCGGGTGTCTCGTCGGGAGCGTCAACGGCGAGTTGCAGCTCCTGCATCTCACGGACCAGACGATGGAACGCCGCGGCCGGAATCTCCCGGACGGGGAACGACCCCGGGGGGGTTCGAGGTGTCTCCTGGCCTCGGTGAGCCTGTGCCTCAGGGGCGACCGCGGACTTCGCAGCAGCGGCAGGCGCCGCCGGAGTGCGGGCAGGAGCGGGGATGGAGGTCGGCCGACGCACGGAGGCAGGAGCCGGGGCCGGAGCCGGGGCAGCGGTCGACGGGCGCACGGGAGCCGGTGCTGCCTCGGTCCGTTGTGCGGGCTCAGGGGCCACCCGGGTCGGTGGGATGGTGGCAGTCCCCAAACTCTCCGCTTGCGGGCCGGCGCTCTCCGGGGCCTCGGCCTCTCGAGCCTCGCTCTCCGGGATCTCGCTCGCCGAGACCTCAATGGGCGAAGCATCATCCTGCGTGACCTCAACCGGAGGGATCTCGACCTGCGGCTCCTCGCCGGCCGGCTCGATCCCCAAACGCTCCAGTTCCGCCCACAACGGAGCAAGCGCCTGCTCGCGGTCCAGGTGGAAGCGGCTGCCTCGGATGCGTACGAAGGTCCAGTCGACCCGCTCCAGGTCGCGCTGGCGGGCGGCCGCCGTTGAGGCGTCCTCACCCTCCGCGAACGTGTCGCCGTCGCAGGCAACGCCAAGGCGCCGCGTACCGCCCTCGACGACCAGGTCGATGGCATGGCGGCCGACCCGGTAGCCGGGGCGTACGCGGTAGTTGCGCGCGATCAGCTCCAGGTACACCTTCTGCTGGAAGAGGCTGTCGAACGCCTCGTGCCGCACGTCCGGCAGCACCCCGCCCTCGACCGCGGCGGTCTCCTCCTCGGCAGGCCGGGTGAGGTGGTCGAGCCACTGGCGGCGCAGGTCGTTCTCGTGGAACTGCTCGGTCCGGGCGCTGTGGAATACCCACACCTGGTCCTGTGCACGGGAGGCGGCGACGTTGAGGCGCTGCTCGTACGTCTTGCCGTTGAACCCTCCCGGCACGCTCCCCGCGGCGGTGGTGGCCGAGTTGACGCAGGAGATGAACATGACGTTGCGCTCGTCGCCCTGGAAGTCCTCGGCGTCACCGACCCGGATGCGCCGCTCCTCACGCTGCTCGTAATCGAGGCGCTCCGCGAGTAGGTTCTCCAGCTCCGCCAGGTGCGCCTTGCTGGCGCGGAGGCTGATGATGCCCATGGTCTTGCCGTCGTACGCGGGGTCGGCGCAGCAGCGCACCACCGCGGCAACGAGGGCCTCGGCCTCAGCGATGTTGGCCAGGCGGGTGTTGGTGCCGAGGGCTTCACCGTTCTCGACGTAGACCGTGCGCACAGGGGGGAGCCGGTCTGCGCCGTACTGGCGCAGGGGCTGCAACCGGCCGTTGTAGCAGAGCTCGTTGGAGAAGGAGATGATCTCCGGCATGCACCGGAAGTGCTCCTTGAGCATGAGGCTGCCGCGGCCCGCCGAGAGCGCCTCGGTGAGGTCGAAGAAGCTGGAGTCCGGCCCGAAGAGGCTGCGGACGTCCGCTTCGAGCCCGGTGAGCAGCCGGTCCCGGAGGTGGAAGTACTCGTCCTGCTTGAGGCCGACGTTGGAGGGGCTGACCTGCTTGCTGTCGCCGACGACGACCATGCGGTCGGCGAGCCAGCTGAGCAGCATGGCCTCCAGGCCGGACTGGCTGGCCTCGTCGACGATGACGACGTCGAACATGCCGGGCTGGTCCATGGGCACGGTCTCCGCGACCTGGTGCAGCGGCATGATCCAGGCCGGCACGGCGGTCTGCGCCTTGCGCAGTGCGGCCTGCGCGTCACGCCGGTAGCGGTGCTGGTACTTGCCCTTGATGCGGCGGGCGGCCTGCTGGTACGCGCTGAGTGCTCGTGACTGGTCGCCGGTGAGCAGGCCGAGGCAGCGGTGCCAGGCCCGTGCCGCAGCGAGTCTCGCGAGCATGATGCGCGCCTCGTCGTCGGCCTCGGTGAGCCGCCTGCGCAGCGTGCGCTCGGCCTGAGGGTCGGTGAGGCGCTCCATGCGCTCACGCCACGCCGACCACGCCCAGGCCTGGGCCAGGGCGGGCAGCCGCTTGCCCCAGTCGGCATCCTCGGGCGCTTCCATGATCCGCTCTGCGAGCGAGGGGAAGGCTTCCTGTGCGCGGGTGAGCGCCGCGTGGTGCTCGGCGCGCAGCCGGGCCGCCTCGCGGACCTCGGCCATCTCCTGGCTGAATTCGCGGTATCCGTCGGGGTTCTGGGCGCGCACGGCGTCGAGCGCTCGCGCCACTGCGGGCGAGACGCCGGGCCGGTCGCTCCATGCGCGCAGAAGTTCTTCGGTCTCGGCGATGACCCGACGGGACCGCTCGGCGGCACGCAGGGTGGTGGCGGCACGCAGCAGTGCGCGTACGGCGCTCTCGACGGGCTGGTCGTGCCAGGGGGCGACGGTCAGTTCCGGGGAGGTGGCGGCAGCCGTGAGCACCTCGGTGCGGGCGGCGGAGACGGCGAGGAGCGCTTCGAGGGCCTCGCCCTCCTGCCGCAGGCGTGCGAGGCGGGGACCGTGCCCCTGCCAGGGCGCCGCGACGGTGCCCCACTCGGACTCGACCTGGGCGAGGCGCAGTTCGAGCTGAACGCGGGCAAGGACCAACGCAGCAGTATCGGTGTCCTCAGGGGCACGGCCATCGGCGCGCACAGCCGCCGCAAAGGGGCCGACGGCCTTGGCGAGCTTGGAACGGGTGCCAAGCGGCCCGCGCAGCTTCTGTCCCTGCCGCAGTCCGTCGTGGAGGATGGTGGCCTGGCCGAGCGCGGTCGCCGGGTCGTACTGCTCCAGTCCGCTGACCATGACGTTGCCCAGTGCGGAAAGGGAGGCATCGGCGGCCGCGAGGGCGTCGCTGACGGCGGCGTGCCGACTGCGGGTCTGCCAGTCCTGCCCGGCACTGACCTCACGCAGCAACGTGACGGCCCATTCGCCGGCCGCGGCGGCGAGCGATCCCGCCCGGACACGTGCGGCGGCGAAGGCGTCCAGTGCTGCCGAGAGCCGCTGCTGTTCGCTCTCTTCGAGACCGCGTACGCAGGTGTCGTACTGCTGGCTCAATGGGTCCTGCCGCACCGCGGCGTGCGCCTCCTCGGCGGAGCGCACGACCTTCACGGCTTCCTCGAAGTCGCCGGGGCCGGGGAGTTCGGAGGGGCCGGGCACCTCGGCGGCGAGCGCCTGCTGGTGCGGAGTGAACGCACGAGTGGTGTGCAGGAGGCGCAGGGCTTCGTCGGCACTCAGCGTGGGCTGCTCCTGCGGCACCGGACCGATCCAGTCGTACGTCTCGGCCTCGGTGGTAAGTCGCTCGGCGATCTCCTGGAGGCTTCCGCTGTAGTCGCCGATCTCCGCCTCGAAGCGGTGGGTTTCCTGTTCCCGCAGCACGGCCAGGTCGCGGAGCATGGCCTGCTGTGCGGACCGGGCGGCGGTGAGTCGGGCCTGCAACGTCCGGATCTCGCGCTGCGACGCGTTCTGGTCGTAGCCGGCGTACTCGCTGAGGATCTTCTGGACAGATGCTTCCAGCTCGCGCTGGGCGGCGGCGCCGTCCTCGGTGCGGCTCACACACAGGTCGCGTACGGATGCGGGCAGCTTGTCCCGCAGCACCCGCAGGGCACGCGGTGTGTGGCTGGTGATGAGGACGCGCTTGCCCTGCGCGAGCAGGTCGGTGACCAGGTTGGCGATGGTGTGCGTCTTGCCGGTGCCGGGCGGGCCCTGCACGACGACGAGCCGGTTGGCATGCAGGCGCTCAGCGATGGTCCGCTGCTCCTCGTTGGCGGGGAGCGCGAAGTACATCTCGCCGGTGCCGGCCCCTGTCCCGTCGTCCTCCGCTGCCGCGAGGTCGGCGGCGGTCAGCGCCCCGTCGCGGCCCGCGATGTATCCGAGCAGCTCGGTGGGGGGCGTACCGCCTTCGATCTGGCGGGCGATGGCCTTGAGGGCGTCCAGCGTAGAGCGGCGATTGCGCTCGCGCAGCACAAGTGCAGGGGTCAGCCCGACCTGCGGCACGTCCAGACTGCGCGGCTTGGCACGCTCGATGGTCGGCAGGTAACTCCCCGCGCTGTGCGCGGCGTTGACCCAGCTGCGCAAAGCGGTGTGCAGGGCGTCGAGGTGTTCCGGGTCGGTTGCGTCGGAGGCACTTTCGAGCACCTCGACGATTCCCTCCCGTACGGGGCCCGGGACGTGCTGGGCGCCATCGAGCATGCCTTCCTCGAGCTCCATACCGACGCCGGTCGGGTCGGGAGCGGCGGTGAGCGTGCCGGTGGACGGATCGAGCTGGATGGTGGCCCGGTGGGTGACGAGGTGCCGCTCCACGCGCTGGCCACCCGTGGTCTGCCAGGTCAGCCGGCCGAACCCGAGGACGAGTTCGTAGGCCTCGCCGAGGTTGGCGGCGTCCTCGTGCATCTTGTGGAGCCGGTCGTACAGCCTGACGAGCGGGTCGATGGCGCGCCGCCGCCCGGCCCAGGCGAGCCACTCCTGCTCCCAGGTGGCATACAGCTTCTCGATCTTCTCCCGCTGCGGGTGCTCGTCCAGCTCGTGGTACGTCTTCTCCAGCGGGATGCCCGCGGACCAGTCGGGGAACTCCGGCTCGATCCGGCGCCGCAGGTGCGGCGCCCGGGGCTGCTTGAAGTCGCGGATGCGCGCCTCGTCCACCCAGGAGGCGAGCGGCGGCCTCAGCTGCGGGGCGTCCTCACGCTCGGGCCGCGCGACTGTCAGCCATGCGGGTTCGTCGGCAAAGACCGCCCCGTCGAGCATCACGGCGACACCGGGGTCGTCCGGCAGTTCTTCGAACCACACCGTTCCCGCTGCCCCGTCCAAGGTCCGGACAGGTCGGGCCTTGGACTCCTCGGCCTCGGCGAGGAAGCGGAATATCTGCCGGACGCGCGCGGCGTCGGTCTCGTCGGCGGACAACTCCTGCGTCCGGACGGGAGTGGCCTGACGTACGGGAGCGGGTACGGGAGCGGCCGCCTGCGCGGGCACGCCAACGCGTTCGCCGCGAACAGGCGGAACGGGACCGTCCTCGGCGGCAAGGACGTAGTCACCAGCGGTGTCCGGCTCCGTGCCCCCGAACAGGGACCGCTGTTCGTCGCCGAACAGCACTGCCTGATCCGGCAGCGGCGCCGGTGCGGTTCGGGCAGCCGGCACACGAGGATCGACAGGACGGGACGGGGCGGCCCCAGCGGTGGTGAAGGTCACGCTCTCGCGCTCGTGCCGGCCCCTGAACTGCACCTCGATGTCCAGTTCTCCGGCTGTGCCGGCCGGAATGCTGTAGGCCCAGGTGGCCGCGAGCCTGCGTCCCGTACGCAACGTCCCGTCCAGCTCGTCGTCGAGCACCTCGGTCTTGTAGTCCAGTACCTGGCGGCCCGTCTTTCCGTACGGCCCACAACGAACCAACAGGCTGATCCCGCCGACATCGATGGGCCGCCCAGTGCCGTTGCTGAGGTACAACGTGCACCGGATCAGGTCATCGCCCTGCCGGAAGCCGAAGGAATCAGCGGGGTCCACCAGTTCGTACGGCATGACGTCATCGACTCGGACGTGCAGTCCATCGTCGTAGTGATGAACGGAACCAACCGGCTGAATACCGTCACTCAGCACACTCTCACCCTGGCTCACACGCCACTCCACTGCTACTGAGGGCCAACAAGGTGGCCAACTTGTGAAATCCCGCCCCGGCCACCCGGAGCCGAGTGCAGTGCGCGCCCCAGCACGCCTCACCTCGGGTGTGAACTCAGCACACGGAGGGAGCGTATCAGGAACCTCGCACCACGGAACCGCTCTGTCACACCTCGCGACTCGACGGTCCTTCCGACTCTGCGCGGGTGGGGGAATCGGCGACGGTCGATGCGTCCGCGCGAGCTTGCCGCCACCCCCTGCCGTCGTTCCCACCGGAGCAGCCTCGCGTACATCCAACCTGGGCCGCGTTGAGGGCGACCTACCCGCCGAGACACGTGAACCGAATACGGCAACAGTTGACTTAGTTCACACTACTCATGCAAGCTGGTGCCCACAACAACCAACACTCCGCGTGTCTGACCAGAAAGGCCCAGCGCGCCATGCAGATGGAAGTCCTGGACGTCTCCCCCGAGCTGGCCGCCAAGTGGCTCACGCTCAACACCAACAACCGCCCGCTGAGCAAGAACACGGTTCAGCAGCTCGCGGCCCAGATTCAGCGCGGCGAATGGCAACTCACGCACCAGGGCATCGCCTTCGACGAGGACGATGTACTCATCGACGGCCAGCACCGCCTGGCCGCGATCGTCAAGGCCGGCATCGCGGTGCCACTGACCGTCACACACGGGGTGCCCCGCACCGCGTTTACTGTCATGGACACCGGCCGCAAGCGCACCGGCCGGGATGCGCTCGCACTCGCCGGTGAGGCCAACGCCACACACCTGGCCGCGGCCCTGCGCGGCCTCCACCTCTACCTGCACGCCCCCAACTCCGCGTGGAGCGGCGGCTCGTCCGTCACCAGCAATGACCAACTCCTGGTCTCGCTGGAGAAGCACCCCGGCATACGCGACGCCCTCCACCACGGCATCGCGCTCAACCGCGCCTGCCGTATCACCGTCACGGCAGCGACGATCGGCTGGTACGTCACCATTGAGACTCGACCGGACATCGACCAGTCCCGGTGGCGGGACGGCGTGGTCACCGGCGCACAGCTGGAGTCCGGCGATCCGCGCCTCACGCTGCGCAACACGATGCTCAGCCTGGCCGCGGGCAGGACCCACCGCCGCCGCGACGACTCACGCGAGCACCTGTTGTACTATCTCAAGTCGTGGAACGCCTGGGTCGAGGGCCGCAGCATGAAACTGCTGCGCCGCTCCCCCAACGAGACGATGCCCAAGATCTCGAACCAGCCGGTCGCCCCTCGGGCGGACACGGACGGGTGACCAATGGCCGGACCAGGACAGGCATTGCTGGACGCGCACATTGCCCACACACACTGAGGCTTCACCTCGTCCTGTGCCCGGTTCTGCGCCAACTCAGCCTGGCATTAACTAATTCCGCTGCTACGTGGAGGACCTGAACGTGCCGAAGCTGGCACGCTCCACCAGCACGTGATCGTTCGTGAACTCAGTCAGGCAGCAAGACGGTCCACGCCCAAGAGGCTACAACTTGATCAATTTGACTACATGTCACATGAACTGCCAACGTAACTCGCCCTGGAACAACGGGGAACAACAGAGGGGGAACAGAATGGGACGGTTTTACACCGCGTCGAAGAGCCGCTCGCAGGGTCGAGCTGGATGGTCTGTGATCTTCCGACACCCGGGTCGACTCGACCCGGCGACCGGTAACCCGGGGCGTCGTGTCCGACGGGGGTTGGCGACAAGTGTTGATGCGGAAGCTGACGCTCTGGTCTGCCAGCTTAATCAGATCCTTCAGGACGAGGCGCTGTGGGAGCCGCAGGCACGATCCAAGGCGATGGCCTTGTACGACAGCCGGGTCGTCGACGTGTTCTATGACGGTCTTGAAGCCCCTCGCACAGACTTCAGAGGACTTCGCGAGGAGTTCCTGCCGCTGCCGACTCAAGTTGACGGTACCGTCATGTCCTGTTGTTGGGCACGACGGGTGCCGGCAAGACCACGGCGGTGCGGCAGCTGCTCGGCACCGATCCCGGCACCGAGCGCTTTCCGTCCACGTCAACAGCCAAGACCACGGTGGCCGACACCGAGATCGTTCCAACGGAGGACGGACCCTACCGGGCAGTGGTCACTTTCGCCGCCCGGGATGAAGTGATCGACCATCTCACGGACAACGTTTCCGCAGCGGCACTAGCGATCTTTCAGGGAAAGTCAAACAAGGAGGCCCTCAGGCGACTCCTGGACCACGTGAACCAGCGCTTTCGTTTCAGCTACACCCTCGGTCGACCGGTGCTGCCATCCGATGATGACGACGACATGCCCGACGACGAGGACGAGGCGGACGAAGGCGCGATGGCGCTTGAAGCCGATGAACTCACCGTCGTTGACAAAGACGCGACCGCTGCCACGCTCATCAAGGCTGTGTCCGAGCTGCGAAGGATTGTGGCGGAGCAGAAGGCGGGTGCCCTTTCGGACCTGCAGCCGCATGAGGGTGACGACGAGCGTGTCATCGAGGAGATCCTGGAAGAGACTCTTGACTCCGAGCTCCGTCAGCTAGAGGAGTTCCATCACATCGTCGACGACATGCTCCATGAGATCGAACTCCGATTTGCGCACCTGACGGAGGGAGAGCTGCGGCGCACACGTCAAGGGTGGCCGCTTACTTGGACTGTCTCAACCGAGGATCGTGGTGCTTTTCTCAAGGCCGTTACTTGGCTGTCCAGTAACTATGCTCCACTCTTCGGCCGATTGCTCACGCCGCTTGTCAATGGCATCCGAGTAGCCGGACCCTTTATTCCCTCGTGGGCAGAGACGCCCGAACCGCTGGTGCTCATCGATCTCGAAGGTCTGGGCCATACCCCGAAGTCGGCGTCCACGCTCTCCACCGACCTGGCCAAGCGGCTCGACGACGTTGATGCCATCCTTCTGGTTGACAATGCCACCGCCCCCATGCAGGCAGCTCCCGCAGCTGCGTTGAAGACCATTGCGGTCTCGGGCAACACAAGCAAACTGCACTTCTTGTTCACCCACTTCGACCGCATGCGAGCCGACAACCTTCCGAGTTTCTCGGACAGGGAGGAGCACATCCGAGCCTCAGCGGAGAACATGCTCAGTGCCATCGGAGAGGAGCTTGGTCCGACAGCAGAGCGAGGTATCCGCCGGCGACTGGAACGACGCTGCTTCTTCGTCGGCGGAATGCACAAGTCTCTGCGCCCCGTCAGTAACAGCGCCCGACGCACCATCAGTCAGCTAGAGGCGCTGTCCCAACAGCTAGTTGTCGGTGAAGAGTCGGTGCCAATGGGGCCGGCCAAGCCGGTTTTCGACCGGATGCACCTCTCCCTCGCCGTTGCCGAAGCGGCACGCAACTTCCACGCCCGGTGGCGGGGGCTCCTCGGTCTCGAATACAACTCATCGGCACCGAAACAGCACTGGACTCGGGTCAAAGCGCTCTCCCGACGACTCGGTGATTGGGGGCAGGACGAGTACGACACACTCAAACCGGTCGCTGATCTCCGAGATGTGCTTCAAGTGCAGATATTGCTGCTGCTTGAGCGCCCCGTACGCTGGGAGGGGGGATCCCCGACCGACGACGAGCGGGAGGCGGTCATTCAGGAGATCGCGGGGGCTATTACCGGCAAACTGCACGCCCTGATAGAACAGCGAATCAAGACGGACGTTCAGAGTGCCTGGCTGGACGCCTTTCGCCAGCAGGGCATCGGGTCCACCTTCACCCGGGCAAAGATCATCGACACCAAGGTGCTGGGCCGTGGTGCTCCCATCCCCAACGTCACCGCTTCGCCCGATGGGGACGCCTTGCTGCAAGCCATGTCCGATCTTGTAGAGCAGGTCGTCGAGGAACGAGGACTGTTTATTTGGAACAGGCATCGTCCATGACCTACTGAGCGGCCAGAGCCGAGGTTTGGGACCAGGCAGTCGCCGTCGAGTTCGGTGACCCACGCTCCGTCGCAGGTTGAATGCTCCGCGAGCGATCGCCATACGCCTCGGCAGCTTCTCAACGCGAGTGCGGCTGAGCTCACAGTCAGGCTCATCAGGGCTGACATCGACACCGAACCGTCGGCCCCCACGACAACAGCGGAACAGAAAGGAAGCGCATGCGCGCCCAGGAGATCACCTTCCTCAAGCTCGTCCAAGGGGACAAGCAGTTCCAAGTGCCGCTCTACCAGCGGACATACAGCTGGGGAAGGGAGCAACTGCAGCGCCTCTGGGAAGACGTGGGCGAACTCGTCGACCAACACCTGGCCGGGGAGGTCTCGCCGCCGCACTTCCTCGGATCCGTGGTCCTCGCCCCGGGCCAGATCCAGGCCGGCGGCGTGCAGAGGTGGCTCGTCGTGGACGGCCAGCAGCGGCTGACCACGCTGATGCTGGCGTTCGCCGCCTTACGCGATCACCTCAAGGAACGCGGCGACTCCCGCGCCGCCGACAGGGTGCACCGGCAGATCCTCGTCAACGAGTTCCACGAGGGCAGCCTGGACCACTACCGCCTGCTGCCCACCCAGGCGGACCGGGAGGCGTACACCGCATGCGTCCAGGCCAGGGCCAACGCCGGCGGTGGCGACAACGTCGGTGCGGCGTACCGGTTCTTCCGCGGCGCGCTCACCGAAGGGCAGGAGGCCGCAGGCGACGAGCGGTGGGTGGGAACCATCGAGAACGTTTTCAAGGACCTGCTCTCGATCGTGGAGATCACCGCCGAGCCCGGCGACAACGTCTACCGCATCTTCGAGTCGATCAACAACACGGGTGTCGGGCTCAGCCAGAGCGATCTGCTGCGCAACTACGTGTTCATGCTCCTGCCCAAGCGGGGTGAGCGGGTCTATCAGGAGCTGTGGCTGCCCATGCAGCAGAGCCTCGGCCCCAAAAACCTCGAGCTGCTCGTCTGGCTGGACCTGATCGTACGCGGCCACCGCAAGACGAAGCAGAGCGAGATCTACCGGGAGCAGCAAAAGCGGCTCCAGCCACTCGCCGGCAACGAGGAAGCGCTGCAGCACGAGGTCGCGCAACTGGCGGAGCGTGGACAGCGGTTCCTGCGCATCATCGAGCCCGGCCGTGAGCCGTCGGCTTCCCTCCGCGCGGTCCTGGAACGCCTCACAGCATGGGGTGGCCAGACCCACTACCCGCTGGCGCTCCATCTGCTGGACCTCGTCGATGCGGGCAGCACGACTCCCGACGACGCGGCCCAGGCCCTGCAGTACGTCGAGTCGTATCTGGTGCGGCGCCTCGTCTGCCAGACGCCGACCACCGGTCTCAACCGGATCTTCATGGAGGCTCCGAAGGAACTGGAGACCGACCGAACGGCGGCCGAGGCCGTCCGGCGGTTCCTGTCGGGCCGGCGCCGCCGGTGGCCGAGCGACGAGGAGCTGCTCCTCGCGATCCGCAGCAAGCCCTTCTACTGGAGCGGCCGTCCGCCACAGCGCAGTTACATCCTGCGCCGCCTTGAGGAGAGCTACCGCCCCACCGAGCCCGTCGACTTCGCCAATGCCTCCCTCAGCGTGGAGCACGTCCTCCCTCAGAAGCCGGTCCAGGCATGGTTCGACCTGCTGAGCGACGAGACCGAGGACGGCCAGTCGCCCCAAGAGCTGCACGACCTGCTCGTGCACACCCTCGGAAACCTGACGCTGACCGGGGACAACTCGAAGCTGTCCAACCACCCCTTCCAGCGCAAGCAGCAGATCCTCGACTCCAGCGCCCTGCGGATGAACCTGGAGATCGCCTCGGCGGAACGCTGGGGCAAGGCGGAGATCATGGCCCGCGCCGATCGGCTCTCCGAGCGGGCTGTGGAGCTGTGGCCCGGTCCGATCGGCGGGGTCAAGCCGGTCGGCGAGGAGTGGTCCGGCTGGGCGGAGTTGCGGGCGGCGCTGGTCGCGATGCCGAGCGGCACGTGGACGACGTACGGCGACGTCGCCGAGCTCATCGGCAGCCACCCGGTGCCCGTCGGCAGCTACCTGGCGTCCAACGCGTTCGTGATCGGCGCGTATCGGGTGCTCACCGCCGACGGCAAGGTCTCCGCCGCTTTCCGCTGGCCCGACGGCAGCGACAGGCAGCCGCCGCAGGAGCTGCTGCAGGGTGAGGGCGTGAGGTTCGACCCTTCGGGCCGGGCTCACCGGTCGCAGCGCCTCACCGCTGCGGAACTGGCCACGCTGCTGGGCAAGGACGTCGCCCAGGCGGCGTCGCACGACCCACTGCCGGACGGCGAGAACGCCGAGGCGGCCGAGCGGTTCCGCAGCCAGCTGCGGGAGCACTGGCCGGAGGCGTCCGCCGGCGTGCTGGCGGCCCTCGACTTCTGGCGGGGGCAAGGCGGTTACCTCAACTACGGGCGGCACGAGGAGACCAGCTGCTTCCCGATGCTCGACGCCGGAACGAGCCAACGGCCCCACCTTATGTGGCCGGTCGCGATCTACCCGGTCAGCGGAACGGTCGAGGTCGTCTTCCAATACCTCAAGGAGCGCAGCCCGTTCGACGACACGGAGCAGCGCCGCGAACTGTTGCAGCGGCTCAACAAGATCGACGGCATCGAACTGCCCGAGGCGAAGCTGGAGCTCCGCCCGTCCTTTCCGCTGCGGGTCTTCTCCGAGCACGGTGAGGAGATCTGCGAGGTGCTGGACTGGTTCGTCCACACGGCGGCGCTGGACCTGGCCCGGAGGGCCTGAGGTCGGGGCGTACGGCCGCGGACACTTCAGGACTTAGGGTCCGGGAGACGGACCGACGGTCAGTACGTCAGGTCGCCGGTGAAGCCCGATTCGTCGAACACGTACCCGTGTAGCGCCACGGGCTCTCTTCCGGTTGGATGTGCGCCATGCCGAAGACCACACAGCTGCGTACGTACACGGTTCGGGACGGCTTGCTCGACGAGTGGGTGCAACGGTGGCGGGCGCAAATCGTCCCGCTGCGGCTGGAGTTGGGGTTCACCATCGGCGGGGCATGGGTTGACCGGGAGCGCAACCAGTTCGTGTGGCTGATCTCCTACGAGGGCCCGGAGACCTTCGCGGAGCGCAACGCCGTGTACTGGTCGTCGCCCGAGCGCAAGGCCATGGCCTTGGACCCGGACGACTACCTCATCCACACCGATGACCGCACGGTCGAGCAGTCCTACTGATCACGCGCCGTCGAGCGGCAGCATGTGGTGCCGCCGTTCCTCCTCGCTCAGCGTGCGGAAGACCCTCCCCCGCGCGGCCCCTTCCAGCCCGTCGTAGTCCGGCTCCGCGGCCCAGATCCTGGCTGTCCCGTCGGCGGACCCGGTGAGCAGCCGCGCGCCGTCACGGGACCATGTCACTGACGTCACCTTGCCCTGGTGGACGCCGGTTACGGCAACCTCTTCGAAGGTGTCGGCGGACCACACCCGTACGGTGCGGTCGTCGGATCCGGTAGCGAGGTACCTGCCATCCGGCGACCAGGCGACCGCACGGACCCGGCCTTCGTGGCCTTTCAGGACCTCGATCCGGCGCCCGGTGGCAACGTCCCACACAGCAGCCGTCCAGTCGCCCGATGCCGTGGCGACCCGTGCCTCGTCCGGTGACCAGGCGACGTCCTCCACGTAATTGTCGTGCCCGCGCAGGACGGTCAGCTGTCGGCTCTCGGTCGTGTCCCACAGCCGGCAGGTGCGGTCGTCGGAACAGCTGGCGAGCAGGCGCCCGCTCGGGGACCAGGCCACTTGCCCCACCCAGTCCTGATGCTCGGTCAATTTCGTCAGTTCGGTTCCGTCCAGCGCCGACAGCACCCGCACGGTGCCGTCGTGCCCGCCGGTCGCGATCCGCCGGCCGTCCGGGGCCCACGAGCAGCCCTCGACGACCTCGCCGCGCTGCTCGAACAGTGTGCTGCCGTGCCCATCCGCGACGCGGAACAGGCCGTCGTTGGTACTGAACGCGAGCCGGTCGCCGTGCGGCGCCCAGGCCACGCTCCACACCCTTTCTTCGAGCATCGTCACCGGCCCGGCCGGTACGCCGGAATGCGCGTCCCACACCCGAACCGTGCCGTCGTCCGAGGCGGTGGCGATGCGGGTGCCGTCGCCGGACCAGGCGGCCTCGTTCACCGGTCCGTCGTGTCCCTCGGCCAGTACGGTCTCGGCGCCGCGCGGCCGCAGGTCCCATACGATCCCGCTGCCGTCGGTCGAACTGGTGGCGAGCTGGGTACCCGCAGGGGACCAGGTGACTCCCCATACGGTGTCCGCGTGTCCACGCAGCACGGCCAGGACCTTGGCGTCCACCGTACTGACGACGCGCACCGTCCGGTCGGAGGAGGCCGAGGCAAGCATCCGGCCGTCCGGCGACCAGGCCAGGTTCCACACGTAGTCGGTGTGTCCACGCAGCAGAAGCCGGAGTTCGCCCGTGTCCGCGTTCCAGATGCGGGCGGTGTGGTCGCCGGAGCCGGTGGCCAGGGAGCACCCGTCCGGGGACCAGGCGACGCCCTCGACGAAGTCCGTGTGCCCGCTCAGGGTCACGGCTGCCGAGCCCGTCGCCCGGTCCCACACGATCACTGTCTGGTCGTGGGAGGCGGTGGCGAGGCGGCTGCCGTCCGGCGACCAGGCGACGCCCCAGACGTCGTCACCGTGCCCGAGCAGTTCCTGCACCGGCCGACCGGTCCCGGATACCTCCCAGACCCGCACGACGCGGTCCTTGAAGGTTGCGGCAACGTACAGCCCGTCGGGTGACCAAGCCACCTGCCTGCCGATCTCCGCCGAACCGGTGAGCAGCAGTACGGGATCGCCGGATACGGCGTCCCAGATCCGTACGACATGGTCCCGGCCCGCGGTGGCGACTCGGGTCGAGTCGGGCGACCAGGCGACCGATTCGACCATCGCGCCGTCGCACGGCAGGACGAGCACGGGTCGTCCCGACCGGGCGTCGTAGATCCGGCCCGTGCCGTCCCTGGACGCCGTGGCGAGCAACCGCCCGTCGGGCGACCAGGCAATGTCCCGGACCGTGTCCGTGTGCCCGTCGAGTCGGGTACGCAGATGGCTGGCCACCAGCGCGGCCATGAGCCCTCGCCGGGCCGAAGGCGTCGGCGTGCACTCGCCGAGCGCGGCCAGGGACAGAAGCAGGGCGCGCTCCGGATCGCTCTCCGCGCTCCCGAGAACCTGCCGCCCGATGCTGTCGGAGACGCGGCTCAGAAAGGCGAGATCGCTACGTTGCGAGGCCTCGACGAGCGCGCGGGCCGGCGCCGATGCCTGTCCCGCCTCCTCCAGGGCTTCCAGCCAGCGCCGGGCCACGGTGAGCCGGTCGCCTGTGAGGAGGTAGTCGGCGCTGCGCCCCGACCGTTCCCAGTCCTCGGCCCACCGCTCCAGCTCGGCACGCTCACGCAGCCGCTCGGTCCGGGCCTCGACCTCCTGCCGCAGCGGGGCCCACTGGCGGAACAGGGCCTCGTGCGTCACCTGCGCGTACGGCTCATGGTGCGCGGCCGCGTCCCCACGTACGTCCGATCGCAGAAGCCTGGCATCAATGAACGCGTCCACCACGTTCCGTTCTCGGTCCGTGAGTTCGGACAGCGGCACATGGCGGCGAGCCACCTCCTGCCCCTCCACCGTGACGAACTTGAGCAGCACACGGAGTACGAAGTCGATGCCGTCGCCCGGACCGAGAAGTCCCACGGCGTTGTCGGCCTGCCGTGCGAGGGCCCCCGGTACGCCACCGAACTGCCGGTACACCCCCTCGGTGACCGTTCCGCCCGGACCGCAGACGAAGTACAGCTCCTGGAGGAGATACGCGAGCAGTGGGAGGGCGTCGTCCGCCCCGGTCTCACTTACGATCGTGTCGACCACACCGGGTGCGAAGGAGAAGCCCACCAGGGCACCGGGCCGCTCGACTACCTGGGCGAGCTGCCCCCGGCCCAAGGTGCCGATGGCGATTGGGTGTTGGACGAGCTCGGCATGGCTGCTCCCAAGGAGCCGTCCCAGGAGGTCCACGCGGAGCGTGGCCAGCACCCGGACCGAGGGTTCGTGCTCCAGGCAGGCGCGCAGCGCGTCAAGGAACTGGGCTCGTTCCCGCTCCCCCGCGAGCGTGACGAGTTCTTCGAACTGGTCGACGACGAGCAGTACGCGCCGGAACCCTCCTCCGCGCAACCGGGTCAGTTCGCCCCGCAGGGCGTCCCGCCCGTGGCGCAGGCGGCGCAGCACCGCGCTCACCGGTTCCTGGCCGCCCGCGGCGGCCGCGAGGGACGCTGCCAGGGCACCGAGCGGGTTCGGCCCGGGAGAGAACGCCGGCACGACCGTCCAACGGCGCTCCCGCAGCCGGGGCATCACCCCCGCGCGGACCAGTGAGGACTTTCCGCTGCCGGACGCCCCCACCAGGAGGAGGAACCGGTCGGCGGGCCGTGTCACGGTTGCGTGCAATCTCCGCGTCAGCTCGGCGGCCTGCGCCTCCCGGCCGAAGTAGACAGCCGCCTCGTCCTCGTCGAAGGCGTCCAGCCCCGGGTACGGGACCCGGTCACGCGGCCAGTCGACCTGCGGCGGCGCCGGGTTCTCCAAGCGGTACACGACGACCTGCCCGACCACCATGGCCACCACCAGCAGCCCGATGGCAGGTACGGCAGCCCGCTGAATGATCTCCAGCACCCAGGGCACATCGTCCGTGCTGGTGGCGTAGTTGGTGGCAATGCCGAGTAAGCACGCGACAAGCGCCAGCACGACCTGAAGTGACACCTGTATGCGCTGTCTCATGCATCACCGGCCACAAAGCAATTGCCTCGGTGCTCCCGCAGCACACGCCCGCCCCCGTCTCGCCTGCGTCCAGAGTCGTTCCCGCCGCCGCGTCCGTACCGGCAGTACAGACTATGCGGCCACGATGCCTGAACATCATCGGGGCGTGCGGCAGCCCTTTCAACAGCGAACGGCAAAACCGGCCATACGGCTCCACTGCGTCCGGGCGACTTGAGACTCGGCTCGGTTCAGTTTTCGCGATGCGGTGACGGCGACGAGCCCAGCTTCAAAGCCGTCCTGTCTCCATATGGAGGCACGCTGCTGCCAACCGCACCTCTGGAGCGGGGCGCAGACGTTGGCCCGGGCCTGTTATCGCCAGGATGACGACGAGTGGGCGACCTCCGCCCAGACGGTCTTCGTGTACGGGTCGCCGGTCTCGCAGCCCCAGCGCTCGGCATGCGCCGCGACGAGAAGCAGCCCTCGGCCCGACTCCACCTCGGGAGGCGTGGGCTCGCTGGGTGCGGTGGTCGGCGGCAGGCGCTCGGGGCGCGCATCGGTCACCTCGACGCGGACGACACCTGGGAGGAGCCGCAGCACCAGGCAAAAGTCCCGGCCGGCCAGGCGCCCGTGGGTGATGGCGTTGGTCGCCAGCTCGGCGGTGATGACAGCGGTGGCGCGGGAGGCCTCGGCGTCGTATGCGATCCCCCAGTCCGCGAGTTGCTGCGCAGCGAGGCGGCGGGCGAGACGGGCACCACGTCTGGTGCTGCTGAGGCGGATGGTGAACTGCGGGGCTCGGGTGGGCGGTTCTGCGGTGACATTCCTCGACTCCATGACGTAATCGTCTCGTCACGCATATAGCCTGACCAGGTCGGACAGTCGTACGTGGAGGCGCGGTACGGCCGTTGTACGGGTTGGTACGGCACGTGTACGGGTCCGTGCCCGCGACCGGGGCGGCGGGCGAATCGTTGCCGGGCAAGACAGGCACTGCGGCAGGGCAGGGGGCGTGATGGGCAGGGCAAACGAAAGCGAGACGACCGGTCAACGCGAGCGGGACAAGGATCGCCCCGCAGTGTGGAGTGCGTACGGCAAGCTGGTCCGACTCTTCCGCGAACGCTTCGACCTCACGCAACAGGCCCTCGCAGACGCGATCGGGTATTCGCTGGAGCAGGTCGCCTCGGTCGAGCAGGGACGGAGGCCGGCGAAGGAGACGTTCACGGAGGCCGCGGAACGGGTGCTGGACGCGGGCGGGGCGCTGCGGGTGCTCCAGGAGGACGTGGACCGGGCGAAACTTCCGGCGTTCTTCCGCGACTTCGCCCTGCTGGAGGCCGAGGCGGTGAGCCGATTCTCGTACGACCAGTTGCTCATCCCAGGGCTCCTGCAGACGGAGGCATACGCGCGGGCTCTTGTCGAGACCCACTTCCCACCACTTGACGAGGAGACCGTCGAACAACGTGTCACAGCTCGGATGGCCCGACAGTCCCTCCTGACGCGCAAGAACCCGTGCATCGTCTTCGTGTTCATCCTCGAAGAGGTCGCCCTCCACCGCATGGTGGGCGGCACGGCCGTCATGAAGAACCAGTTGGCGCGAATGCTGGAATGCTCCCGGATGCGGAACGTAGAGGTCCAGGTAATGCCGACCCAGCAAGCCGCACACAGTGGCCTCAGTGGCCCGATGGTCCTCCTCGAAACAATCGAGCGCCAACAGTTCGTATCCATCGAGTCTCAGGGAATCGTGAGCGTCCGATCCCACCGAGATGAGGTCAGCGAGTTCTGGCTGCAGTATGGAATGCTGCGGTCACAGGCTCTCAACACCGAGGAGTCTGCCCGTCTCATCGCGAGAGCGGCAGGGGAAAAATGAGTACTGAGCAGCACAACGACGTGCCTGGCAAGCTGACTTGGTTCAAGAGCAGCTACAGCGGTCCGAACGGCGGGGACTGCGTCGAGGTTGCTGCCGCGCCCAACACCGTCCACGTCCGTGACTCGAAGAACCAGCCGGGAGTGGCGCTGACCTTTTCGCGGGACCAATGGGCCGTGTTCACCGCGTACGCGCGTGAGGCATCGGCCTGACCGCAGAGGACGCGTCCCGCCGCAAGCGCCATGAGGCTGCGGCAGTTTCGCAGAGTGGCGATGCAGTGGGAGCAGCCTGCGCCCTGACTGCGCGTCGGGCGGGCAGGGCTCGACGGGCCGGGCCATCGTCCCGACGGGACCCGCGTGCTGTTCGGTGTTCTCAGTGTTCGAGCCGACCGACCGGGGTTGACCCTCGACCTGGTGGAGGGCCCAGAGTGCCGGGTGTGGAGAGCGAGATGCGCAGCATTGGTGAGATGGCCCGGGACAGCGGACTGAGCGTGAGCGCCCTGCGGTTCTACGACGGTGCCGGTGTGTTGGTCCCTGCCTGGGTGGATCCGGTGAGTGGCTACCGCTGGTACGGCCCTGAGCAGCTTGAAGAGGCCCGGTTGCTGGCCCGGCTGCGCCGGGCCGGTATGCCGTTGGCGGACATTCGGCTGGTGCTGGCCGGATGGTCCAGCGCGGACACCGACCTGGTGCGAAAGCTCCTTCAAGCGCATCTGCGCAGTCTTGAACTGGGGCTGTCCGATGCCCGCAGTGAGTTCTCCGCGCTCCGAGCACTACTCGAACACAGGGAGAACCCCATGACTTCGCTCCGCACCACCGACCGGCTGGCCGTCTCCGCGCCTGAGCTGGCCGCCGCATTGGACGCGGTCCGTTTCGCCGCCAGTACCGACCCGGAGCTGCCGATGCTCGGCGGTGTCCTGTTCGACATCGAGGGCGAGCAACTTCACGTCGTGGCCACCGACCGGTACCGGATGGCTGTCGCGGGGGCCGGTACCACCGGGCACGGCGGGCCCCGTGTGCAGGTCATCGTGCCCGCGCCGCTCGCCGACGCAATGCGGGCGTTGCTGAGTGGCGAGGAACCCGTCCAGCTCGCTGTGGACGGTGACCGCGTGACACTGGAGACCGGGGACCGTCAGACGGCCGGTCAGTGCCTCGATCACGACTTCCCCGACTACCGTCGCCTCGTCCGCCTGCCGGCCGGGCGCCGCGCCCTCGTCGATGTGCCGGCTTTCCAGGAGGCGGTGCGGACCGGTCCCGTCCGCGCGAACGAGGTGCGAAAGCAGGACGGCCTGTCCTGTGACCTCAGCGTGCTCAAAGTGGCGGCCGACGGCACCGTGACCATCTGCGAGGACGGTGACGACGACCCGAACCGCGTCGCCGTCAACCGCGAGTTCCTGCTGCACGCGCTCGCCGCCGGAGCCCGGGACCAACTGATTCTGGAGTTCGGCGCCCCTAAGCCTCGATCCACCGGCGTGGTTTGAGAGTGATCTTCTGACCGGTTTCTGAGCCGGTTTCGGGTCGGTGGCCGTGGATGGGCAGGTGGTATCCGCTGGTCTGCCCAGCTTTTCCACGTGATCGGTTCCGGTCGGGCCCTTGCGGACGGGGTGGGCAGGGACGCTGTCAGGCCGGTTCGGGTGGGCCGTGCGTGATAGCGAACATATGCGTCCAGGCTTGCTGCCAGGGCCAGTTGTGGGGCAGGTGCAGGGTGATACGCCGTGCGGAGCGGGCGGTCCGGGCCGGAACATGGATCAGGTGGGCACGGATCGTGGCGGTGGTCGCCCTGGCGTGGAAGACCGAGGTCAGCGCGCCTGTTGCCCGGAGCAGGTTGTAAGTCATGGCCCACAGGGTCAGCCAGGCCGCGTTGGCGTGGAAGTGTCCGGAGGGCAGGTGGGCCAGAGCGCCGGCTTTGCTGTCCGCGATGACCTG
>NZ_JBSFMS010000069.1:0-36724 GCF_053599675.1 Streptomyces sp. NPDC000880
GTGAGACGGCCCGCGGCTCTGTCCTGTGCGCGGATCCCGTCAGATGCTGTCAGGGGGTCAGCGGAGGTCTGCGGCCCTCGTCCTCGTAACTCCGCGGCGGCGTTCCGTCCTGCCTGATGACCTCACCCTGCACGACCTTCCCGTCCGGCCGGTGAATGCGGGCCTGCTGGAAGGCGTCACCGAGGCTGCCGGGCGCGGCAGCGCGCATACGGCTCTCCACGGACCGCTCCGCGTACCGCCCGAGCATCGAGCGGACGGGCGGTACCAGCAGCAGCAGGCCCGCCACGTCGGAGATCAGGCCGGGCAGCATGAGGAGCAGTCCGCCGAGCATCAGGAATCCATTGCCCGGGCTGCCGCTGCCGCTGCCGGTCCCGGTGCTGTCGGCGCCGGCGGCCGGCCCCTGGCCGGCCTGTTGTTGCTGCAAGGTCTCGGTGAGGCTGCGGAACGCGCGGCGGCCTGCCCGCTTGATCACGACGCCGCCGAGGACGGCGCCGCCGACGAGCAGGGCAAGCACCGTGAGTCCGCCGGCCACGTCGGCGACGAGGGTCAGCAGCCAGATCTCGAGCACCAGCCAGGCGGCGATGCCGAGCGGGACAAAAGTGCGGGCGCGCGAGCGCCTGGGGGCTGTCGGGGGCGGTGCGCCGGTCGTCATGCTCCCAGTGTGCCTGGACGCCCGCCGGAGCGGCATAAGCGGTTGATCAAGATCGCGGACGGGCCCGGCGGCCGTCCGCGATCAGGACGACCTGCGACCTCAGGACGACGTGCGACCCCAGGACGACATGCGACCCCAGGAGGGCTTATGGCCTCAGGAGGGCTTGCGGCCGAGGAGACGATTCGCCCGGCCTCCGATTCCCCAGGCGGTGACCCGCCACAGCGCCTCGACGACGATGTCATGGCTCATCTTGGAGTCCCCCAGTTCGCGCTCGACGAAGGTGATGGGGACCTCCACGACGTGGTAGCCGGCTGCGACGGCTCGCCTGGCCAGGTCGACCTGGAAGCAGTAGCCCTGGGAGGCCACTTCGGCCAGCCCGAGCCCTTGGAGGGTCTCGGCGCGGAAAGCGCGGTAGCCGCCGGTGACGTCCCGGATGGGAACGCCGAGGAGGAGGCGTGAGTACGTGCTGCCGCCCCGCGAGAGGAACTCGCGGGACTTGGGCCAGTTGACCACGCGGCCGCCGGGGACCCAGCGAGAGCCGAGGACCAGGTCGGCGCCCTTGAGGGCGGTCAGCAGCCGGGGCAGTTCCTCGGGCTGGTGGGAGCCGTCGGCGTCCATCTCGACGAGTACGCCGTAGCCGTGCTCGATTCCCCAGGTGAAGCCCGCGAGGTACGCGGCGCCGAGCCCTTCCTTGCCCTTGCGGTGCAGAACATGCACCTGGTCGTCCTGGGCCGCGAGCGCATCGGCGAATTTGCCGGTGCCGTCGGGGCTGTTGTCGTCGGCGACGAGGACGTCCGCCTCGGGCACGGCCGCGCGCACCCGGGAGACGATCGGCTTGATGTTCTCGGCCTCGTTGTAAGTCGGGATGATCACCAAGGCTCTGCCCAGCGGGCCGTACCGCCGCCCCTGGGCTTCGCCACGGATAACCCCAGCGCCGTCGTTCACTGCTGCCCCTTAAAGTCCGTGCACAGAGCCCCACCATAGCGAGCGCTCAGCGCGCGACTGCGGCGGCACGGAGCTGCGGTGTCGTACGTCCGACGGCGGCGCGGAAAGCAGCTGCGGATCGGGGCCCGGCGTCCTTCGGGCCGACCTGGGACCCGCTGGCTGCGGGTCGACCGAGAGCCGTTGTCTACTGAACGCCGGGCCCCACCCGGGTCGCACCCGCCGACCGGCTGGAACCTTCCCTCGCCCCCGAGGCGCGGGCGCTGAACCTGGCTCCCAGTGGCAGTGCGCCGGTGCGGCGCACTCCCCCATGACCCAGCGGCGTTCGACGACTGCGTGGAGGTTTGCCGGTCGGACGTCCTGTGGTGGACTCGGCCGAACCTACCCGCCGGTGGGCGCTCCATGTCAACAGTCGTCTGATCTGCAAGATTTGCCCAAATCACCAGGTCAGCAGGGAAGATCCGCAGGTCGCGGCGAGCGCGCGGAGTATCTGCCGACGGCACGAAATGTCCGCACTTCACTCGTACGGCCGCTCAAAGACGGTTTGTCCGAAGACCACGGTCCGCAGGCAGACGGGGAGTTCGGCGCCGGGGCTCAGATCGGGCAGGCCAGGGGTGCCGGAACGGGGGTCGGTGGACCAGCGGGCGACGCGGTCGTCAGGGGCCTGGACGACGAGTTCCTCGGTGCGCCACACGGCGTAGTCGGCAGGCGCGCCGGGAACCAGGACACCGGCGTCGTCGCGGCCGACGGCGCGCCAGCCGCCGCGTGTGTGGGCGGTGAAGGCGGCGCGGGCTGAGATGCGGTGTTCGGGGGTGCGGTGGAAGGCGGCGGCCCGGACGGTGCCCCAGGGGTCGAGCGGGGTCACGGGGGTGTCGGAGCCGAAGGCGAGGGGCACTCCGGCGCGCAGCAGCGCCGCGTACGGGTTGAGGGTGCGGGCCCGTTCGACGCCGAGGCGCTGCGCGTACATGCCGCTGTCGCCGCCCCAGGCCGCGTCGAAGGCGGGCTGCACCGAGGCGGTGAGGCCGAACTCGGCGAAGGCGGCGATGGTTTCGGGGGTGAGCATCTCGGCGTGTTCGACGCGGTGGCGGGCGGCTCGTACGCGGGCAAGACCGATCGTGTCTGCCGCGGCCCTGACGCCGTTGACGACCGCGGTGAGGGCGGCGTCGCCGATGGCGTGGAATCCGGCCTGCAGTCCGGCCTCGGTGCAGGCGGTGACATGGGCGGCGACGGCCGCGGTGTCGAGGTGGGCGGCGCCGGTGTGCGGGGCGTCGTCGTAGGGGGCGTGCAGGCAGGCGGTGTGCGAGCCGAGGGAGCCGTCGACGAAGAGGTCGCCGGCCGCGCCGATCGCGCCGAGTTCGCGGATCCGCCGGGCGTCCTTCGCGTCTGCGACCTGCTCGGCCCAGTAGCCGACGACCCGTGGGCCCGGCTCCGCCTCGGCCAGTGCCAGCAGGGATGTGAAGTCGTCCTCGTCGGAGATGTCGGGGCCGGCGCACTCGTGGACGGTGCCGATGCCGAGAGAGGCGGCCTGCGCGAGTGCGGCGCGCTGGGCGGCCGCGCGCTGGGCGGGGGTGATCGCGCCATGGGCGGCGGAGCGCACGGCGTGGTGGGCCGCTGCGGTCAGCGGCGCGTCCGGGTGGAAGCCGGTGAGGTCGCTGACGCCGGGGACGAGGTCGAGCAGGGCGGTGGTCACCACCGCCGAATGGACGTCGATCCGCGGCAGGTAGAGGGGACGGCCTTCGGCCGCCTCGTCGAGCTCGGCCCGGGACGGCGGGCGGCGCTCGGGCCAGCGCGAGGCGTCCCAGCCGTGCCCGAGGACAACCTTGTCGCCGGGGTGTGCGGCGCTGTGCTGCCGTACGAGACCGAGGGCCTCGGCGAGCGTGCGAGCGCCGGACAGGTCGAGGCCGGTGAGCGCGAGGCCGGTCGCCGTGGTGTGCACGTGTGCGTCCGTGAACGCCGGGGTGACCAGGGCCCCTTCGAGGTCGATCACGTCGTCGACGCCGCCCGCGAAGGCATCGGCGGCGCCCTCGGAGCCCACCCAGGCGACATGTCCCCGTTCGACGACCATCGCGGTGGCGAAGGGGTCGGCGGGGCTGTGGACTTCTCCACCGCGCAGCAGCACGGTGCGGTGTTCGCTCTTGGGGACGGCGCTCTCGTTCATGGGACCAGCCTAGATACGCGGCGGGCGTGCCTCGTACGGGGTGGAGAGTACGACCGTCGTACGGGTGGAGACCCCGGACAGCGAGCGGATGCGGGTGAGCAGGTGCTCCAGCTCCAGCGGCGTCGAGACGCGCACCTTGAGGATGTAGTTCTCGTCGCCCGCGACGCTGTGGCAGGCCTCGATCTCGGGCACGTCGGCGAGACGCTCCGAGATGTCGTCCGGCGCGCTCGGGTCGAAGGGTTTGACCGAGATGAACGCGGTGATCGGCAGCCCGACCGCCTCGGGATCGACGACCGCGGCATAGCCGCGGATGACGCCACGCTGCTCCAGACGGCGGACGCGCTGATGCACCGCCGAGGTGGACAGGCCGGTGGCCTTGCCCAGGTCGGTGTAGCTCATCCGCCCGTCCTTGACGAGCAATTCCACGATCTGACGATCCAGCTCCTCCATGCGGATCAACCTATTGCCCCAGGTCGCTTCCGGCACAGTCGGCTGCGGCGTACAGGGGGCACCTGCGGCAGGCATGTGACGAATGCCACAGGTTTGCCGCCCCGGTCGGCCGTGACCGCACGGTTACCTGCCGGGCGCGTGGGGAATTGCTTGCTGTGGTCGAGGCCGCAAGTGCCTGGTCGGCCCACCCGAGGGGGGAATTCTCCATGCAGAGTGTCAAGAACACCGGCCGTACCGAACCGGAGCCTGTCGATTCGGCCGAACTGGCTGAGATCGACGAGCTCGACGCGTACGACACCTTTGAGATGTACCGGGTCATCTGCCCGGACTGCGCGCAGCCGATCGCGCTGCTGGCGGACGAGGACGTCCTGCCGGAGCACGCGCTGTGCCCCACCCCGTGGAATCCGTTCGGGCTGACCGTGTGCGCCGGCACCGGCCGTCCCGCCTCGCAGGCGCGTCCCGCGGACGAGACCCTCGAGGTCCAGGAGCAGGACACCGCGCTGCTGTTGACGCTCCCCCAGGGCTTCGACTGGCGGACGCAGCCCTTCTCGCACGTCGGTGGTCCGGGCTCGCGTCCGCTGCGGGTGCCGCAGATGCGGCGCCACGCCGCCTGAGGGTCTTCTTCAGATCATCGGGCGGACCCTATGAAGGTGCCCGCGAGGAGGAGGCGAGGATCTCCACGCCGAGTTCGAGGGGCTTGCTGGCCGGGCCGGTGAGGTGGACGACCGCGCGCTGGGGATGGCGGGTGCCGGGGCGGTAGCTGAAGTCGGTCTGGGGCCCACCGAGTTGGACGTCGGGGTGGCCGTCGCGGATGAGGACAGCCACGCAGGGTGCGGTACCCGTCGGCGCCCTTTCGGCGATCACCAACCGCGTGCGGGCTCGCCCGCGAGGTCACCCACCGGAAAGCAACCACCAACGCCCCTGGCCCACGGCAACCCCGAATCCGGTAACCCGCGAACTTCCGCGCGATTTGGCCCAGCGGTAACCCGCCACCGGCGCGGTGCGTTCCCCAGACATGACCCTGCTGTACTCCGCGACCAGTCACGGTCGGCGCCGGCTGGCGACACCGCCACCCGAAGAATCGGTTCCGCACCCGGCCGATCCGCCCATCTACCGGGAGCTGCTCCAGCTGTGGGCGAGCAAGGGCAGGACCCTGCCCGGGCGCCGCGACCCGGAGTGGAGCAGGCTCGCGGCGCCGCCGGCTTTCGCGCCGCCGCGGGCTGCATGGGACTCGGCCGCGAAAACCACCCACCGGACAGCAGCCACCAACGTCGTGTGGCCCACGGCACCCACGAACCCGGGTGACTAGGTTCAGCGTGTCTCAGGTCCGGCCAGGTGACGGGCGATGACCATGCGCTGGATCTGGTTGGTGCCCTCGACGATCTGGAGCACCTTGGCCTCGCGCATATAGCGCTCGACCGGGAAGTCCAGGGTGTAGCCGTAACCGCCGAGCACCTGGACCGCGTCGGTGGTGACGCTCATTGCCGCGTCGGTGCAGAACAGCTTGGCCATGGCGGCCTGCCGGGAGAACGGCCGTCCCGCGTCGCGCAGCCGGGCAGCGGCGAGGTAGAGCGCTCGCCCCGCCTCGATCCGGGTGGCCATGTCGGCGAGCATGAAACGCATCCCCTGGAAGTCGGCGATGGGCCGTCCGAACTGCCGGCGCCCGGTGGCATACGAGACGGCCTCGTCCAGGGCCGCCTGCGCGAGCCCGACCGCACAGGCGGCGATGCCGAGCCGGCCCGAGTCGAGCGCGGAGAGTGCAATCGCGAAGCCCTGGCCCTCCTCGCCGATCCTGCGGGAGTCAGGGACCCGTACGCCGTCGAAGTGGAGCTGGGCGGTGGGCGAGCCCTTCATACCCATCTTCTTCTCGGGTGCGGCGGCGTTCAGGCCCTGTGTGTCACCGGGGACCAGGAAGGCGGTGATGCCGCGGGCGCCCTCCCCGCCAGTCCGGCCCATCACGGTGTAGAAGTCGGCGATCCCGCCATGCGTGATCCAGGACTTGGTGCCGGTGATCACCCAGCTGTCCTTGTCACGCACGGCCTTGGTCCGCAGCGATGCGGCGTCCGAGCCGGAGCCGGGCTCGGACAGGCAGTACGCGCCCAGCAGGCCGCCGCCGAGCATGGCGGGCAGATGCTCGGTCTGCTGCTCCTTGGTGCCGTAGCCGGCGAGTGCGTGGCAGGCGAGGGAGTGGACGCTGACGCCGAGGCCGACGGTGAGGCGGGCGGCGGCGAGCTCTTCGAGGACCTGGAGGTAGACCTCGTACGGCTGGTCTCCGCCGCCGTACTCGGAGTCGTACGGAAGGCCGAGCAGTCCGGACTCGGACAGGAGCGAGAAGACCTCGCGCGGGAAGTGCCCGGAGTCCTCCTCCTCGGCCGCCCGGGGGGCGATCTCCCGCTGGATGATGTCGCGTACCAGGGCGATCAGATCCCTGGATTCCTCGGCGGGCAGTTGGCGTTCCACCGGATGCGGGGCGCGGTCGGGCATTGCGGCGCTCTCCTCCCTGTCGGGCGCTGCGGCGTCGCGCGCGAAGGGTGTGGGCGCGCCGCCGGACTTGCTGCCAGGCCGATGCTGCCCTTCCGGATCACGAAAGAGACTCGACGGCCGCTGTGGCGCGTTGAGTATGCCCGATCAGCGGACTTCCGTCACGGGTGGGAATTGACGGCTCCGCTCTCCCACCACCGGTCGGAATTGGTCCGAACCATTGACGCACTGGTCTAGTCCTTCTACCGTTTCTTCCCAGCGGCTGGCCGCGTTCATGCCAAAGAAGTCGGACGGTCGACAGCACCTGCCCCCCACTCGCTCTCCCTCCCCCACGAGGAGACCTGATGCTCGGACCACTCCGTCCCCGCGCCCGCCTGAGGGCGCTCATCGCCGCCGCGTGTACCGCCGTACTCGGCGCGACCCTGCTCACCGGCGGCCAACTCGCCTCCGCCGGCGAATCCGCCCCGGCCACGAAGACCGCGAAGACCCCTGCCGCCCCGGCGGCAGCCGGGAACAAGGTGATCGGTTACTTCAGCGAATGGGGCGTCTACGACCGCAATTACCACGTCAAGAACATCCAGACCTCCGGCTCCGCGAACAAGCTCACCCACATCAACTACGCCTTCGGAAACGTCACAGGCGGCAAGTGCGCGATCGGTGACGCCTTCGCCGACTACGAGAAGACGTACACCGCCGCCCAGAGCGTGGACGGCGTCGCCGACACCTGGGACCAGCCGCTGCGGGGCAGCTTCAACCAGCTGCGCAAACTGAAGAAGCTCCACCCGAACCTCAAGGTCCTCTGGTCCTTCGGCGGCTGGACCTGGTCCGGCGGCTTCGGTCAGGCCGCGGCCGACCCCGCCGCCTTCGCCCAGTCCTGCTACAACCTGGTCGAGGACCCGCGCTGGGCCGATGTCTTCGACGGCATCGACATCGACTGGGAGTACCCCAACGCCTGCGGCCTCAGCTGCGACACCAGCGGGCGCGAGTCCTTCAAGAACCTGATGTCCGCGCTGCGTGCGAAGTTCGGCAGCTCCAACCTGGTGACCGCGGCGATCACCGCGGACGCCTCGTCCGGCGGCAGGATCGAAGCGGTGAACTACGCGGGCGCGGCCCAGTACGTCGACTGGTACAACCCGATGACGTACGACTTCTTCGGCGCCTGGGCGGCGCAGGGCCCCACGGCCCCGCACTCGCCGCTCACCTCCTACACCGGCATTCCGCAGCAGGGCTTCAACTCCGACGCCGCGATCAAGAAACTCAAGAGCCTCGGCGTCCCCTCGTCGAAGCTGCTGCTGGGCATCGGTTTCTACGGACGGGGCTGGACGGGCGTGACACAGAAGGCGCCCGGCGGGACGGCGACCGGACCCGCGCCCGGCAAGTACGAGCAGGGCATCGACGACTACAAGGAACTCAAGGGCAGGTGCCCGGCCAATGGGACCGTCGCCGGGACTGCGTACGCGCACTGCGGCACCCAGTGGTGGAGCTACGACACCCCCGCCACGATCGCGGGGAAGATGAACTACAAGAACCAGCAGGGCCTGGGCGGCACCTTCTTCTGGGAGCTCAGCGGTGACACCCCGAACGGAGAGCTGATCAAGGCCATCAACTAGCCTGCAGAGACGATGAGGGCGGGCAACCGGACGCGGCTGTCCGTCCTCGCGTAATGCCTCGACCGGCTCGGGCACGGCCTCGGCAAGCGCCGCGGCCCAGGATCTGCGGTCAGATCAGGCCGAGCTGGGTGACGAACATGGCGAGGACGACGACAAGGGTCCAGCCGAGGATGTGCTCGAGGACCTTGGGGCCGTCGTCGGGGCCGCCGGTGCGGGTGCGGGCTCGCTCGGCGGTGGCAGCGGTCGAAGTCATAGTGCGTCTCGTTCAGTCGGCTGGCAGGTGCGTTCCCCAGGGTGACCCAACCACAGTGCCAGCGATACCGGCCCCGGGGTAGAGACGTACGTCACTACCCCGGGGGACGGCTGGCGCGTCAGCGGATGCCGAAGGCCGCCAGAGCCCGGCGCTGGGCGGCCGTCGGGCCTGCGGGCCAGTACAGGTAGCAGACGCCGCCTGTGCCCGAGACCACTTTGCCGCTCGCGTTGTAGCGCTTGGTGCGGAGCCAGATCGTCTCCCACTCGGCGCGCTTGTAGACCCGGCGTACGGCCTCGTTGCTGGGCGACGCCGGATCGTTGGCGATGACATCGCCGTCGGCTGTGAAGCCGATCACAGTCATCAGATGGCCGGAGGTGCCATAGCCCGCCCCGGTCAGCTCTTCCTTGAGGAAGGACTGGGACGTTATGGCCGGGATACCGGCCCGGATCAAGGTCTCCAGGTCGGTGAGGGAGGACAGCCGGGTGACGACCGCGCTCATGTCCCGGTAGGTGGCCGCGTAGGCGGCGTTGAAGGGCCAGTTTCCACAGCCGTTGTACTGGTAGTCGAAGGTGGAGCGGGCCGCGTGGCAGACCTGCGGATCGGCGAAGGCGGGGTTCACCCAGGACAGGTCGGCCGGGGTGGGCTTCCGGCCCCAGTACTCGATGATCATTTGCGATGACGTGGGGCTGCACCACGCCTCACCGCCGTTGTCGTACTCCGGGTACTGGCCGATGTGCGTGTTCTGCGAATAGCGCGGCACGAGCAGCTCGCGCACGAGCCCCGGCGTCGACGCGGGCACGGTGAAGCGGTCCGGGATGTCGGAGGCCATCGCGCCGAGCCGCCAGACGGTGGGCGTCAGTTTCGTGCCGGGCTTGCGGTAGAGGGTCAGCCGCAGCTGGTACGAGCTCAGCCGCAGCCCGCTCGAAGCGTCATCGACGGAGAAGGTGTCGGTCCAGATGCTCGACCTGCCGTCCGTCTGGTCGTCGAGTGAGGTACGCCGGATGTCGCCGTCGCCCGCCGCCCAGCGGCCCATCACGAACCAGGGCGTCCGGGCGGCGTCCGAGTAGCTGCCGCGCAGCTCGACCTGGAGCCAGGTGCCGGCCGGGGTGTGCGCGTTCCAGGAGGCGATGACCTCGGTCGCGGGGACCCGGGAGAGATGGACGGGCGAGGTCCAGGTGCCGTACTCCCAGGTGGTGGTCTGTCCGGTGTGCGGGTCGGTGTAGTCGGTGCGGCCCGTGGGGCCCTCGAGTACCAGGCCGGGGCGGCTGCCGGCGACGGCCCGGGTGCCGGCCGCGGTGCCGAGGCGCCAGTCGGTGTACGAGGTCCAGAAGCGGTTGTCCACGGTCGGCGCGGGCGCGCGCCCCGCGGGCTCTGTACCCCCCGCGGGCGCGGCGGACTCTGCGGGCCCGGCGGACTCCGGCTCCAAGAGCGTCCCGCCCGGCGCGGCGGCGGCCGGCATCGCGGACGAGGACAGCGCGCCCGCACCCGTAGCTGCCGCGATCGCAGCGCTCAGCACGGTTCGGCGCGAAGTAGGTCTGGCCATGGGACCCCCAAGTCAGGTACGCGACAGTGGGGGCAACTATTGCGGTTCCGGGCGGACTTCTGCCAGCGCCCGGAGCCGCGTCGCGCCACCAATATTGGTCTCGTCCAATGGGATCCCCCCGTAGTGGCCTGCGGCGGGACACGCCGCCCTCTTAGGCTTGCGGGCATGGACGACCTCGACCGGCAGGCTCCGGCGCTGCGCGCACTGGCGCCCTCGTGCGGACCGGTGCGGCTGATCGGGGTCGACGGCCACGCCGGATCGGGCAAGAGCACCTTCGCCGCCCGGCTCGCGGAGGCCGTCGGCGACGATGTGCCGGTGCTCCATCTGGACGATCTCGCCACCCACGAGGAGCTCTTCGCGTGGACGGACCGGATGCTGACCCAGGTGATAGATCCCCTCACGCACGGCCGGAGGGCGCACTACGACCCGTACGACTGGAATCTGCGCCGCTTCGGTGCGCCGCGCGCGCTGGAGGCCGCCCCCGTCGTGCTGATCGAGGGCGTGGGAGCAGGGCGACGGGCGTTGCGCCCGTATCTGGCGCGGCTGCTGTGGATGGAGCGGGACGCCGAAGAGTCCTGGCAGCGAGGCCGCCGACGCGACGGAAGCGGGCTTTCCGCCTTCTGGGACGGCTGGACAGTGGCGGAGACACGCCATTTCGCCGCGGACCCCTCCCGCCTGTACGCCGATGCCCTGGTACGTGAGTGTCACGAGGGTTATGAGTGGCTCCCGGGGCCTTCTGTGACAGCGCGACCGAATCAAGCCATCACACGGGGTGACCGCTTTCCCCCGACATACTGAGTAGTCGGAATTCCGTCTCAAGAGTGCCTCAACTCTTCTTGACCGAGGGGGCGTACAGGTCTTACGTTCTCAATGTGCGGCTTTCCGGAGCTGCCGCAGACGCGAAGCCCCCGGTTGTTCCCCCGTGATCGGGGGCTTCGTTCTGCCCCTCTCCCCCACATCACATGCGCGGCACCTCACCCCCCGCTCACCCAGGGTCACCGCCACCGGACAGCTAGCCGCGCCCTTCGTCACACGCCTTTGCGCAGGTACGATGCACCTCGGTGGGGTCAATTCCCGTCCACGGCAAGGTGGTTCAGTGCGTTTCCCCACGGTCGCCCGCCCGGCGCCGGGGGTCCGGGGGCGCGCCCCCGGGAACACACGACAGGTGCACTTTTGTGGGGGGCCTGATGGACATCGGCACGCAGGGCGTACCGGCCCCGGCCGACCTCGCCTGGGTGCGCGGCGTGGACGCCTACACGATGGGTGCGTATCCGCAGGCGGAGGAGGAGTTCCGGACCACCGTGCGGCTCGATCCCGGGATGGCCGACGGCTGGCTCGGGCTCCATGCCCTGCGCGTCGACACCACGACCGCGCTGCTGCGTATGTACAGCACCCGCGAGCGCTTCGGCGAGCAGCGCGCCCGCCACCGCCGCACCCTCAACTCCTGGTACTGGCTGGGCTGGTGGGTTCAGCCGGTACTGGAGAGCCCGCGCGACCTGCTGCTCGCGCACGCCTCCCACTGGCTCGACGGCCGCCATGTGCCGGAGCTGGACCAGGCCCTCGCCGGATTGCCGCCGGTCGACGCAGACCCGCAGGTGCGCTTTCTGCACGCCTGCCGCGCGTATCTGGTCAAGGACTGGGAACAGCTCGTACGCCACACCGAGCCGCTGATCAACGATCCATTACTGGGCATCGAGGCCGGGCTGTTCGGCGGCATGGCACGCGTACGCCTGGAGATGTACGGGCAGGCCGAGCCACTGCTCTCCGCCGCCCTGATGCGCTGTCGCAGCGAGCAGCCGCAGCGCAAAGAGCTGCGCTACTGGCTGGCGCGTGCGCACGAAGGCACCGGCCGCAGCGCCGCCGCCCTGCCGCTGTACCGGGCGGTGCACAGGATCGACCCGGCCTTCATGGACACCTCCGCGCGCCTCGCGGCGATCGCGGAGTACGACGGCATCGACGGGTACGACGAGTCGTCCGGGTTCGCGGCCGTGTCCCTGGCGGGCTTCGGCCAGGACGCGGTGGACGCGCAGGCCGACGGCGACGGGCCGGTCGCGGCCGAGGCACGGTTCGGCGTCGACCCGCAGACCCAGCTCCCCGGGTCCGTGCCGAGCGTCCCGCCCGAGGGCCCACGGCACAAGGCGGTGGTGCCGGCTCAGCCGGCACCACCGGCGTTCCCGGCGAGCCCCACCAATCCGGTGCTGCTCGGCGAGGCACTCGCCGAGCTGGAGCGGATGGTCGGACTGGAGCCGGTCAAGCGGCAGGTCAAAGCCTTGTCCGCGCAGCTGAAGATGGCCAGGCTGCGCGCCGGCCAGGGCCTTCCGGTCCAGCCGCCGAAACGGCACTTTGTCTTCTCGGGCCCGTCCGGTACGGGCAAGACCACCGTCGCCCGCATTCTCGGCCGGGTCTTCTATGCGCTCGGGCTGCTCGGCGGCGACCATCTGGTGGAGGCCCAACGGGCCGACCTGGTGGGAGAGTTCCTGGGCCAGACGGCGGTGAAGGCCAATGAGCTGATCGACTCTGCGCTCGGCGGCGTGCTGTTCGTGGACGAGGCGTACAGCCTCTCCAACACCGGCTACTCCAAGGGCGACGCGTACGGCGACGAGGCCCTCCAGGTCCTCCTCAAGCGCGCCGAGGACAACCGCGACCACCTGGTGGTCATCCTGGCCGGCTACCCGGAGGGCATGGACCGGCTGCTCGCCGCCAACCCCGGGCTCTCCTCCCGCTTCACCACACGGGTCGACTTCCCCTCCTACCGCCCTCTCGAACTGACCGCGATCGGCGAAGTACTGGCCGGCGAGAACGGCGATGTGTGGGACGACGAGGCCCGCGAGGAGCTGCGCTCCATCAGCGGGCACGTGGTCGACCAGGGCTGGATCGACGAGCTCGGCAACGGCCGCTTCCTGCGCACCCTGTACGAGAAGAGCTGCGCCTACCGGGATCTGCGGCTGTCCGGATACCCGGGCACGCCCACCCGCGAGGACCTCTCCACCCTGCGGCTGCCCGATCTGATGCAGGCGTACGGCGAGGTCCTGTCGGGCCGCGGTCCGGTCGACCGCGGCCCGCAGGATCCTCCGCCGGGCTGAACCTGACGCCGAGGCTCAGCCGGCCAGCGCGGTGTCCAGTGCGGGCTGGGCCGCCTGGGGCACCCGGGGCACCGTCACCCGGTGGGACGGGTCACGGACCTCGCCGACCAGCATTTCCAGGACGTCCTCCAGTGCGACCAGTCCCAGCACCCGGCCGGACGCGTCGGCGACCTGGGCGAGGTGGGTGGCCGCGCGGCGCATCACGGCTAGGGCGTCGTCCAGGGGGAGTTCGGCCGCCAGGGTAGCCATGGGGCGCCAGATGTGCTGGGGCACGGCCCGTTCACCGTCTTCCAGATCGAGTACGTCCTTGACGTGGAGGTAGCCCATATAGGGACCCGCGCCCTCCGCGCAGACCGGAAAGCGGGAGTAGCCGGTGCGTACTGTCAGCTCCTCGATCTGGCGCGGGGTGACCGAGGGCGGGACCGTCACCAGTGTGGAGCGGGCGATCAGCACATCGGTCACCGGGCGGCTGCCCAGCTCCAGCGCGTCCTCGAGCCGCTCCTGTTCGGCCGGATCGAGGAGACCCGCCTGGCCCGAGTCCTCGACGAGACGGTTCAGCTGCTCACTTGTGAAGACCGCCTCCACCTCGTCCTTCGGCTCGACGCGGAAGGCCCGCAGCACCCCCCGGGCACAGGCACCGAGTCCGACCGTGACCGGGCGGCACAGCCGGGCGAAGCCCACGAGGCCCGGGCTCAGCCAGAGCGAGGTCTTCTCGGGGGCGGCCATGGCGAGGTTCTTCGGAACCATCTCGCCGATGACCAGGTGCAGGAAGACGACCACGGCCAGGGCGATGAAATAGCCCAGCGGATGGATCAGCCCCTCGGGCACATGGGCCGCGTGGAAGACCGGTTCCAGCAGATGCGCCACGATCGGCTCGGCCACCGCGCCGAGTGTCAGTGAGCAGATGGTGATGCCGAACTGTGCGGCCGCCATCATCTGCGGCAGGTTCTCCAGGCCGTGCAGCACCTGCCGGGCCCGCGAGGAACCTGCCGCAGCAAGCGGTTCGATCTGGCTGCGGCGTACGGAGACGAGGGCGAACTCGGCTCCGACGAAGAAGCCGTTCGCCAGCACCAGCAGCAGCGCGAACAGCAGTTGGAGGACGCTCATCGGACGGCCTCCGTCACGGCCGGCACATCGGCGGTACGCACCAGGCGCACCCGTTCGGCGCGGTAGCGGTCCACCTGGCGCACCGAGAGCCGCCAGCCGGGCAGTTCGGCCCGGTCACCGGGGGCGGGGATACGCCCCAGCAGATCGGCAACGAGGCCGGCCACGGTCTCGTACGGGCCGTCGGGCACATCGAGGCCTATCCGGCGCAGCGTGAGGACCCGGCAGCTGCCATCGGCCTCCCAGGCGGGGTTGCCCTCCTCAGCGGCCACGGGCGCGAGCTCGGGCCGCCCGTCGGCCTCGGCGTCGTGCTCGTCGCGGACCTCGCCGACGAGCTCCTCGATGATGTCCTCCAGGGTGACGACTCCGGCCGTGCCACCGTACTCGTCGACCACCACGGCGATGGGCTGCTCGCTGCGCAGCCGATCCAGGAGCTGCTGCACGGGCAGCGTCTCGGGCACCAGCAGCGGCGGTACGGCGACCCGGTCGACGCGGGTGCGCAGCCGCTCATCGACCGGGACCGCGAGAGCGTCCTTGAGGTGCACCATGCCGACGATTTCGTCGATGCGCACCCGGTAGACGGGGAAGCGCGAAAGGCCGGTGGCGCGAGTGAGGTTGAGGACGTCCGCCGCGGTGGCATCGGACTGGAGGGCGCTCATCTTCACTCGCGGGGTCATCACATGCTGCGCGGTGAGATGCCCGAGCGAGAGGGTCCGTACGAACAGATCCGCGGTGTCCTGCTCCAGCGCGCCGGCCCGTGCCGAGTGGCGGGCCAGCGAGACGAGCTCGCCGGGGGTGCGGGCGGATGCCATCTCCTCGGCCGGTTCGACGCCGAACAGCCGTACGAGACGGTTGGCGACAGCGTTGAGCAGGGTGATGACGGGGCGGAAGACGGTCGAGAAGAGATGCTGCGGTCCGGCGACGAACCGCGCGACCTGCAACGGTCGGGAGACCGCCCAGTTCTTGGGAACGAGCTCGCCGATCACCATCTGGACGGCGGAGGCGAACAGCATCCCGATCGCCACGGCGACCCCGGAGACGGCCCCTTCGGGCAGCCCCGTCGCGGTCAGCGGTCCGTCGAGCAGCTGGGCCAGGGCGGGTTCGGCGAGCATGCCGACAACGAGCGAGGTGATGGTGATGCCGAGCTGGGTGCCGGAGAGCTGGAACGACAGCTCCCGCAGTGCCTTGACGACACGGCGGGCGCGGCGGTCACCCTCGGCGGCGGCGCGCTCGGCATCGGGCCGCTCCACCGTGACGAGGCCGAACTCGGCCGCCACGAAGAAGCCATTGGCGAGGATCAGGAGAAACGCTGCGGCAAGCAGCAACAGGGGGACGATCATGCCGCCGCCTCCTGGGAGGGGGCGGCGCAGGTACTATCGGACGATCCGTCCATTGCTGGAGCGAGTCACTCCTCGGGTCGCAGGTGCCCCGCGGGCCGCTGGCGGCCGTGTGGTGCGGGGAGGGCGAGCTTGTCGCCACCGGCCACCAGAGTAATCGTTTTCAGCCGGGGGGCTCGGGGTTGCCCCCCCCGGAAGGCGCAGCCGGCGAGGTCGGCGCGGCAGGGCGTCGCCGCTCAGCCCTCGTCCGCGCGGGTGCCGCGGCTCTCCGCGAGCGCTCGCAGCGCGCGGGCGTCACTGATGGCCTGTGCCTTGGCGATGCCGGGCTGGATGCCGAGCACCGGCAGGCTGGTGCCGTCACTGAGGTCGAGGAACACCCACGGGTCGCCGGGGCGCAGATTCACCCGCAGGATCTCCGCCCACTCCAGCCGACGGGTACGGGTGAGGTTGACGACAGTGACGCCGTGCTCGTCGGCGACGACCTTGGGCCGGCTCAGCAGGGCCAGTACGCCGAAGAAGACCAGGGCGGTGAAGACGAAGCTGCTCCGCTCCCCCGCGCTCAGCTTCTCCAGCAGCAGGGCGACCCCGGTAATCACGACGAACATCGCCGCACCCACGGTCAGCAGGACGATCCGGGTGCGGGTCGGCCTGAACGTGATGGGAAGAGCGGGGACTTGGGGCGCGGCGGCGGGCATGGTGGCAGCCATCCGTCAGAGCCTGCAGGCGTGGATGGCCGTGGTGAGGATCGCCCGCGCGCCGATGTCGTACAGGTCGTCCATGATCCGCTGCGCCTCCTTGGCGGCGACCATGGAGCGGACGGCGACCCAGCCCTCGTGGTGCAGCGGGGAGATGGTCGGCGACTCGAGGCCCGGGGTGAGGGCGACGGCCTGCTCCAGGTGCTCGACCCGGCAGTCGTAGTCCATCATCACGTAGGTGCGGGCGACCAGGACGCCCTGGAGGCGGCGCAGGAACTGCTGCACCTTCGGGTCGTCGGTGGGCTCGCCGGTGCGCCGGATGACGACCGCCTCGGAGGTGAGGATCGGCTCGCCGATGACTTCCAGACCGGCGTTGCGCAGGCTGGTGCCGGTCTCCACGACGTCGGCGATGACCTCGGCGACACCGAGCTGGATCGCGGTCTCGACCGCGCCGTCGAGGTGCACGACGGAGGCGTCGATGCCGTTCTCGGCGAGGTTCTTGGCGACGATGCCCTCGTAGGAGGTGGCAATTGTCATTCCACCGAAGCCGTCGACGCCCGTGGCCGTGCCGGGCCTGGTGGCGTAGCGGAAGGTGGAGCGGGCGAAGCCGAGCTGGAGGATCTCCTCGGCGTTGGCGCCGGAGTCCAGCAGCAGATCGCGGCCGGTGATGCCGATGTCGAGCCTGCCGGAGCTGACGTAGATCGCGATGTCGCGCGGGCGCAGATAGAAGAACTCGACGTCGTTCTCAGGGTCGACGAGGACGAGCTCCTTGGACTCCTTGCGCTGCTGGTAGCCGGCCTCATGGAGCATCGCCGACGCAGGTCCGGACAGTGAACCCTTGTTGGGGACGGCGATGCGCAGCATGAGAGAGGCTTCCTTTGTTCGTATGGGTGTAGTGGGGGCTGTGCTCAGAGGTGGGCGTAGACATCGTCGAGGGAGATCCCGCGCGCGACCATCATCACCTGGACGTGGTACAGCAGCTGCGAGATCTCCTCGGCGGCGGCTTCCTTGCCCTCGTACTCGGCGGCCATCCAGACCTCGGCGGCCTCCTCGACGACCTTCTTGCCGATAGCATGCACGCCCTTGTCCACCAGCTCGGCGGTGCGGGAGGTGGCAGGGTCGCCGTTCTCCGCCTTGAGCTGCAGCTCGGCGAAGAGCTCTTCGAAGGTTTTGTTCGCCATGATGGTCCCAAGAGTAAGGGGTGCGCCCGCACCGATCAGCGCCAGGGTTCGCTGACGGTGCGCAGCGTGGCGGCGGTGGCGAGTGCGGCGGTGACCGCCTCGTGTCCCTTGTCCTCGTGGGACCCGTCGAGACCGGCCCGATCCAGTGCCTGCTCCTCGGTGTCGCAGGTCAGTACGCCGAAGCCGACCGGGACGCCGGTGTCGATGGAGACCTGGGTCAGGCCCTGGGTGACGCCCTGGCACACGTACTCGAAGTGCGGGGTGCCGCCACGGATGACGACGCCGAGCGCCACGATCGCGTCGTAACCGCGGCCCGCGAGCACTTTGGCGACCACCGGGAGCTCGAAGCTGCCGGGGACACGCAGCAGCGTCGGCTCGTCGATGCCCAGCTCGTGCAGTGCGCGCAGGGCGCCGTCGACGAGGCCGTCCATGATCTTCTCGTGCCACTGGGCCGCGATCACCGCCACCCGCAGGTCGCCGCAGTTGCGTACGGACAGTTCGGGTGCACCCTTGCCACTCATGTTTCTCCCTTGCCGCTTTCTGACTTACTGGTTGCCGCAGGCCGACACACCGGTGGCGTCGAGCCAGGGCAGGTCGTGTCCCATCCGGTCCCGCTTGGTGCGCAGATACCGGAGATTGTGCTCGCCCGCCTGGACAGGCATCGGCTCGCGGCCGTGGACCGTGAGGCCGTGCCGGACGAGCGCGGTGATCTTCTCGGGGTTGTTGGTCATCAGCCGCAGGCTGCGTACGCCGAGGTCCTCGAGGATCTGGGCGCCCGCCGCGTAGTCGCGGGCGTCGGCGGGCAGGCCGAGTTCCAGGTTGGCGTCGAGGGTGTCGTGGCCGCGCTCCTGCAGTTCGTACGCGCGCAGCTTGGACAGCAGGCCGATGCCGCGGCCCTCGTGGCCGCGCAGATAGACCACCACGCCGCGGCCTGCCTCGGTGATGTGCTCCATGGAGGCCTGCAACTGGGGGCCGCAGTCGCAGCGCAGCGAGTGGAAGATGTCGCCGGTCAGGCACTCGGAGTGGACGCGTACGAGGACGTCCTCGCCGTCGCCGATCTCGCCGTGGACGAGCGCGACATGCTCGATGCCGTCGACGGTGGAGCGGTAGCCGTAGGCGGTGAACTGCCCGAAAGAAGTGGGCAGATTGACCTCGGCCTCGCGCTTGACGGTCGGCTCGCTGGAGCGGCGGTAGGCGATCAGGTCCTCGATGGAGATGATCGTCAGGCCGTGCTTTCGGGCGAACGGGATCAGCTCGGGCAGCCGCAGCATCACCCCGTCCTCGCCCGCGATCTCGACGATGACGCCGGCCGGGCGCAGGCCCGCGAGCCGGGCGAGGTCCACGGCGGCCTCGGTGTGGCCGTTGCGCACCAGCACCCCGCCGGCCTTGGCACGGAGCGGGAAGACATGGCCGGGGCGTACGAAGTCGGAGGCCACGGCCTCGCCGCCGGCCAGCAGTTGGAGGGTGGTGGCACGGTCGGCCGCGGAGATGCCGGTGGTGACGCCGAACGCGGGCCCCGCGTCGACGGAGACGGTGAATGCCGTACGCATCGACTCGGTGTTGCGCTCGACCATCTGCGGCAGGTCGAGCCGCTCCAGCTCCTCGCCCTCCATGGGGGCGCAGATCAGGCCGCGGCACTCGCTCATCATGAAGGCGATGATCTCGGGCGTGGCCTTCTCGGCGGCGATGACGAGGTCGCCCTCGTTCTCGCGGTCCTCGTCGTCGACGACCACGACGGGCCGGCCTGCGGCGATGTCACGGATGGCCTGCTCGACCGGGTCGAGGGCCAAGTCCTCGACGTTGTCGGTGGAGTACCAGGTGGGCAGTGCAGTCATGCCGCTGCTCCTTCCAGGGAGGGCTGGGCGCTCGCTCGCGAGCGCAGCCACCAGTCGCGCATGCCCCACAGGACGAGCGCGCCGTAGATGACGTAGACAAAACCGGAGAAGGCGAAGCCGTTGGCGAAGTTGAGCGGCACGCCGACGAGGTCGACGAGCAGCCACGCGAACCAGAACTCGACCATGCCCCGAGCCTGTGCGTACATGGCGACCAGGGTGCCGACGAAGATGTACGCGTCTGGCCACGGGTCCCAGGACAACGACGGGTACAGGGTGAACAGCCCGCCGACGGCCAGGGTGCCGACGGCCGCACCGGCGGCGAGGACACTGCGTTCACGCCAAGTGGCGAAGCGGACGGCGATCGAGCCGTCCTGGGCCTGCTGCCGGCCGCGGGTCCACTGCCACCAGCCCCACGACGCGACGACCATGACCACTACCTGCTTGCCGGCGCTGCCGGTCAGATGCGCGGAGGCGAAGGCGACGAGGAGGATGACACCGGAGGCGAACTGGGCGGGCCAGGTCCATATCGAGCGCCGCCAGCCGAGCCCGAGCGCGATCAGGCCGACGATGTTGCCGATCATGTCGGACCACTTGATGTGCTGGTCGAAGGCCGTGAAGGCCTCACTGCCCAGCCAGTCGACGGCGCTCACTTCGCGCTCTCCTTGGTGTCCGCGCCGAGCAGCCGCTCGACGTACTTGGCGATGACGTCGACCTCGAGGTTGACCGGGTCGCCGGGCTGCTTGATGCCGAGCGTGGTCAGGGCGAGGGTGGTGGGAATGAGGCTGATGGTGAAGTAGTCGGGGCCGGCGTCGACCACGGTGAGGCTGACGCCGTCGACGGTGATCGAGCCCTTCTCGACGACGTAGCGGGTGAGGTCGGCGGGGAGGGAGATCTTCACGATCTCCCAGTTCTCCGACGGCTTGCGCTCAAGGACGGTACCGACGTTGTCGACATGTCCCTGCACGATGTGCCCGCCGAGCCGGTCCCCGACGGCCATCGGCCGCTCCAGGTTGACGCGGGAGCCTTCCTCGAGCGCCCCGAGGCTGGAGCGGTTCAGCGTCTCGGCCATCACGTCGGCGGTGAACTCGCCGTCCCCGAAGTCGACGACGGTGAGGCAGACGCCGTTGACGGCGATGGAGTCGCCGTGTTTCGCGCCTTCGGTGACGAGGGGGCCGCGCAGTCGGAAGCGCGAGGCGTCACCGAGGTTTTCGACGGCGGTGACCTCACCCAGCTCTTCGACGATTCCGGTGAACACTCAGCGCTCCTTCGGGGTTGTGGCGGGGACGGCGGTGATACGCAGATCGGGGCCGATGCGCACGGTCTCGGTCATCTCGAGCCGCAACGCTTCGCTGATCGTGGAGATTCCCGCGTCGGCGAGGGCAGCGGAGCCCGCGCCGAGGAGTACGGGGGCGAGGTAGCCGACGACTTTGTCAACGGCTCCCGCGGCGACGAAGGCTCCGGCGAGAGTCGGGCCGCCTTCGAGGAGTACGGAGCGGATGCCGCGTTGGTGCAGGGCGTCCAGGAGAGCCGGTACGGAGAGGCCGCGGCCGGCCCTCGGCAGCCGTACGACATCGGGCAGTTGGGTCTCGGCGTCATCGGCGACCGCGATGAGAGTGGGCGCGGCGTCATCGAGGACGCGGGCGCCGGGCTGCACGGCGGTGCCTTCGGTGTCTACGACCACCCGCAGCGGCTGTACGGCGTCATCGATGCCGCGGACCGCGAGGTGCGGGTCGTCGGCGCGCATCGTGCCCGAGCCGACGATCACCGCGTCGGCCTCGGCGCGCAACCGGTGGACGTCGGCGCGGGACTCGGGCGAGGTGATCCAGCGGCTGGTGCGGTCCCGCGCCGCGATGCGGCCGTCGAGGGTGGCGGCGTACTTCCACAGGACGTAGGGGCGCCCGAGGCGTACGGAGGTGAGCCAGGCGATGTTGCCCGCCTCGGCCTTGTCGGCGAGTAGGCCCTGCTCGACCTGTACCCCGGCCGCGCGCAAGGTGTCGGCGCCGCCGGTGGCCTGTGGGTTCGGGTCGCCGACCGCGTACACGACCCGGCTGATTCCGGCCTCGATCAGCGCCTGGGCGCAGGGGCCGGTGCGGCCCGTGTGGTTGCAGGGCTCGAGGGTGACGTACGCGGTGCCGCCGCGGGCCAGGTCACCGGCGTCGCGCAGCGCGTTGATCTCGGCGTGCGGACCGCCGGCGCGCTGGTGGTAGCCGGCGCCGGCGGGCTGTCCGGAGGCATCGAGGATGACGCACCCGACGACCGGGTTGGGGCTGGTGGAGCCGAGTCCGCGGGCGGCGAGCCGGATCGCTCGGCGCATGGCGTCTGAGTCGGCTGCGGTGGCCACCGGGTCCTCCTGCCTTTTCGGGCACGGACTCCGGGGCCTGTCGATGACGACAGAGAGCGGGACAACGATCCACGGGGACGCCGGGACCGAGCGCACCGATCACCGACGGACGGCGATCAGCCACTACGGCCGGCGTGCCGGAAGGGCCGCCCGCCGCGCACTGCCTCCCATCCGGACTTTCACCGTCGGTCCAGGAATTTCACCTGGTCAACCGGCCGCTGGATGCGAACGGGTCGCGGACTGTAACCGCCGGTTCGGAATTACACCGACCCCGGAGTGCGCTGCTGCTGATACACGGCAAGTGTGCCACGGCTGTTCGTGGGCCATGCGAGTGAACGGCTGTGGGGTGGCTCACAAGTCCGGCCCCCAAGCGCCTGTGCGGGCTTTCTCGATCAGACCTATTGACGCTTTGGTCTAGTCCTCTTAGTGTCTGCGGCACCTCCGCGGAGTGTGGGGTGTGGACCGCCCGGCGGCGGAGACCGGCCCTTGCCGCCGTCGGGCTTCGCACGGGTCTGGCACGCTGGTGCCATGACCTCGATCCTGGTAACGGGCGGTACGGGAACGCTGGGCAGTCTGGTGAGCGACCGGCTGCGCGAGCGCGGACACGAGGTCCGGGTGCTCAGCCGCCACGCGAAGCCGTACGCCGTCGATCTGCGCAACGGCTCGGGGCTGGACGCGGCGGTCGAGGGCGTGGATGCGATCGTCCACTGTGCGTCCACGCCGCGCGGCGGTGACGACCGGGCGGCCGCACATCTGCTCGCGGCCGCGCGCAGGGCCTCGGTGCCCCATCTGGTGTACATCTCGATCGTCGGCGTGGACCGGCTGCCACTCAGCTACTACGGCATCAAGCACAAGGTCGAGCGCATGATCGAGGAGGCCGGGGGTTCGGGTCCGGGCTGGACTGTGCTGCGGACGACCCAGTTCCACGATCTGCTGCTGCGCCTGCTGGCGGGCGCGGCACGGATGCCGGTGCTGCCGCTGCCCTCGGGGGTGAGCGTGCAGCCGATCGACACGGGTGAAGTCGCCGACCGACTGGCCGAGCTGGCCGTCGGCGCGCCGGCGGGACGGGTGGACGACATGGGCGGCCCTGAGATCCGCCCGCTGGCGGATCTGGCGCGCGCTTACCTGCACGCCACCGGGCAGCGTCGCCCGATCGCGCCGGTGCGGCTGGCCGGGAAGGCGTACGCGGGCTACCGCAGCGGTGCGCAGCTGACGCCCGAACGGGCCGTCGGGAAGGTCACCTTTGAGGAGTTTCTGGCGAAGCGGCTGGGCTGACCGGGGAGGCGTTCGGCCTTCCGGGTTGAGCATTAGGCGTCCTTCAGCGGGCGAAGAGTTCGTCCTGCGCCGCCTCACGCGCGGTGATCAGGGCGCCGCTCAGGACCGCGGCGCCGCCCAGCTTTCCGGCGCGTACCTCCGTACGCAGCGGGGACAGCGCGGCCAGCCGGGACTCGACCCTGGCGGCCAACTGTGCGCCGCCCGCGTGGCCGACCTCGCCGCCGAGGACCACACAGCCCGGGTCGAGTACGGCGGCGACCGCGGCCACGCCGACGGAGAGCCGGTGGGCGAGGGCGTCGAGGAAGCCGTCGTGCCCGGATGCCACGGCCTCGCGTACGAGCGCCGCGGCAGCGGGCTCCTGGGGCCGGTCCGCCTCGATGCCGTACCGGGCGGCGAGCGCGCAGATCGCGGCGGACCCGGCCAGCGAGTGGAAGCCACCCTCGCAGTCGACCGCGGACGGTGTGCCGTTCGTGCCGGGCACCGGCAGGAATCCGATTTCTCCCGCGCCGCCCGAGGCGCCCCGGCGGAGCCTGCCGTCCAGGAAGAGGGCGGCACCCACGCCGTGGCCGAGCCACAGGAAGACGAACGTGTCGCGGTCGGCGGCCGCGCCGAGGCGCTTCTCCGCGACGGCCGCCAGATTGGTCTCGTTCTCGACGATGACCCGGGCCGGCAGCCGTTCCTGGAGCGCGGCGACGAGGCTGCGGTGCCAGGCCGGCAGGCCGGTGGTGTCGCGCAGTTCGCCGCTGACCGGGTCGATCAGGCCGGGCGCGCCGATGCCGACGCTGTGCAGCCGGGCCTCACCTGCCTCCAGGGCCGTGCGCTCCAGCAGAGCGGCCGCCTGCTCGACAGCGGGTTCGGTGCCGGTGTCGCCGTCGATGGGAAGCGAGGCCTCGGCGAGGGTGACGCCGAGCAGATCGGCGACGACGACGGTGACGCTCTGGGTACGGACGTCGAGTGCGGCGAGGTGCGCGCGGTCGGCGACGATCCCGTACACCCGGGCATTGGGGCCGCGGCGCTGCGCGCCGGCCTCGCCGACTACCTGGATCAGGCCGGATCCCTGCAGCCGCTCCACCAGGTCGGCGACGGTGGGACGGGAGAGTCCGGTCATGGTCTTCAGCTGCCCTGCCGTCAACGGGCCTTCCTGCTGCAGCAGTTGAAGCGCGAGCCGGTCGTTGATGGCCCGGGCGGTGCTCGGAGATGCAGGCATGCCGGAATCCTTCCAGATCGCTTCCGTCGCTATTTATCAGGCAGGGTTCCTGATAGTTTACGCACGACGTCGACGGGAGGGGCATCGGCATGGTGAACGAAGTGGTCCTCGGGCAAGGGCAGTTGAAGCGGGCGCGGTACGCCGTCGCCGCGGTCTTCTGTGTGCACGGCGCGGTCACCGGCAGCTTCGCCACCCGTATCCCCTGGATTCAGGACCATGCGGCCGTCAGCGCCGGCCAGCTCGGTCTGGCGCTCGCCTTCCCCGCGCTCGGCGCGTCCGTGGCGATGCCGCTGGCCGGGGCGGTCAGCCACCGCTTCGGCGCACGCAACGCCCTGCGCGGGCTGATCGCGCTGTGGACCCTCTCGCTGATCCTGCCGTCCTTCGCCCCCAATCTCCTCACGTTGTGCGCGGCGCTCTTCGTGTTCGGGGCCTCGGCTGGGATGTCGGACGTGGCGATGAACGCCCTGGGCGTCGAGATCGAGAACCGCATGGACCGCTCGATCATGTCCGGGCTGCACGGCATGTGGAGCGCCGGCGCGTTGATCGGCTCCGCGGGCGGCACGCTCGCCGCGCATCTTGGCAGCGACGCGAGGCTGCACCACGCACTCGCGGCCACGACGCTGACCGCGCTCGGGCTGATCGCGTGTCAGGGCGTACTGGATCTGCGCAGCGAGCCCGGCGAGGAGCCGCCGCCGAGATTCGCGCTGCCGCCCAGGTCGGCCCTGGTCATCGGGGCGATCGGGTTCTGCGCGGTGTTCGCGGAGGGCGCGAGTCTGGACTGGTCGGCGGTGTATCTGCGGGACGTGATGGACACATCGGCCGGTCTCGCGGCGGCGTCGACCACGGCTTTCGCGCTGACGATGGCGGTGGCGCGGTTCGCGGGCGACCGGATCGTGGACCGCTTCGGGGCGGTGCGGACGGTACGGGTGGGCGGTGTGCTGGCGACCGCGGGCGGGCTGCTGGTCGTCGTGGCGCCGCATCCGGCCACGGCAATGGCCGGCTTCGCGTTCATCGGGCTCGGTGTCGCCGTCGTCGTACCGCTGGCCTTCGCGGCGGCGGGGCGCAGCGGCCCCAACCCCAGCCAGGCGATCGCGGGCGTCGCAACCATCACGTACACCTCGGGACTGATCGCCCCGTCGGCGATCGGCGCGGTCGCCGACGCGACGAGCCTGGTGGTGTCGTTCGGCCTGGTGACGGCGCTCGCGTTCGGCCTGGTTCTGGGGGCGGGGGTGCTGCGGTCGGGGGGACGGGAGAGGGCGAAGTCCGGTACGCCGAGCTCGGCCGTGCCGGAGCCGCGGGCCTGAGGTCCCCTACCCGCCCCCTTCCCGTAACTGAGGCTCCGCCCCAGACCCCGCGCCTCAAACGCCGGCGAGGCTGATTTTCGGGGCTCCGCCCCGGAGCCCGTGGTTTCGGGAAGGGGTGGGGTGGGGGACAAGCCCCGGATCAGCCCGCGATCGAGTCGAGCTGTTCCGCCGCGGGCCGCAACGCCCACAGGTCCCCGCCCGGCGGCGTCTCCAGCCGCGGCACCGCCGCCTTGGCCTTGCGGTCGCCGGCGTCCGCGGCCGCGTGCACGACATCGCTCGCCGCGAAGCGGTAGAACTCCAGCTCCGGATGCGGCCACGCGGCCGCCCCCGTCGCCGCGGGCAGGAGATAGTCGACCGCTTTGAACAGGCTCTGACCCTGCAGACCCCGGTAGGCCCACAGGTCCACGCCGACGTGCTCGCCGATGGCCGCCAGCCGGGTGTACGCGACCAGGTCGAAGGTCGAGTAGTGCCAGCTGCGGGTCCGGGCGAGCTCCTGGGGCTGGCTGCCGTCGGCCGCTATCTGCGGGTCGATCCGCAGCCCGCCGACGTCGCGGACGACCTTGCGCGCGAGGTCCTTGTCGCCGGTGGCAAGCGCGAGCGCGGCGACCTGCATGTCGTGGAAGGTGCCGTGGTTGTTCTCGGCTGCCGCCTCCTGCTTGCCGAAGGGGGAATTCACCAGCCAGTCCAAGAAGGACACGTTCCAGGCCCGCATACCGGCCCGGTCGCTCCCGGACCAGCCGGGCGCTCCCGTGTCGAGGATCGCGATGGCGTCCAGGACGCTGGTGTACTGCTGCGAGAAGTCGATGATGCCGATCGCCCTGCCGTCGTACTTGCAGGGGATGAACTGCCCATGGTTCAGATGGGGGTTCATCCGGGTCGCCGGGTCCACGAACCAGGTGCGCAGGACCTTCGAGGCGTGCTCGGCGTACTGCTTCTTGCCCGTGTAGTACCAGGCCAGGCTCAGCGTGGTGACCGAGCCCACGACCTTGCCGATGTCGGGCCGGTCCGTGCCGGTGTCGACCTCGGGATTGCGCTCGCCGTCACGCTGGACGTACGGGCAACCCCAGGGATTCTCGGGCGTCTTGGGCTGCGAGGGCCACCAGTAGGGCGCCTGACTCAGATAGTCGTGGGGGTCGCCGCTCGGCGCCGGCTTGGGCTTGTCCACGACCGTCCAGGGCCCCTGCCCCAGCCAGTCGTCCGCGCGGGCGACCAGGTCCTTGGCCGCCCTGCGCAGCGCCGGATCGCCGTGGCCGAGCCGCGCCTTGGCCTGCAGGAGCCGCTTTCCGTCCATTACCACGGTCTTGGGCGCCCGAGACGAGCCGGACGCCGCGGCCTGGGACGACGCGATCGGTACGAGGACGGTGACACAGGCGGCGACGGCGGCGAGCACAACTCCAAGGCGCCGTCGGGGACTTCCGGTCATCAAGCACTCCCATCAGATACGTGAACATGATTCACGAACGAGACCGTGCGAGCGTAGGGCTACCAGGTACGGCTGACAATGCCGCGCGCATGATTCACGGATGGGACTGCGTGTCAGCAGAGCTCGGGCACCTCGATGCATGACGCCGAGACCGACACCCGTTCGCGGGTCCCCCGTTCTGGGGAAGCCCCGGCCCGGCACCATGCCGCCGAGCCCATGGCTGGGACGCTGCCTCCATGGCGCACACGGAGCAAGTCCCGGTCGACACCGTGGTGGAGCGGATGCACTCCTTCCGCTCCCACTGGCCGGCCACGGACGGGGTGGCCGTCTTCAACCGCGTCTATCTGGCCGTGACGGAGGAGATCGACCGGCGCATCGACGGCGGCGAGTTCCCCGACCGGCGCGCCGCCGTCACCCTGGACGTCCTTTTCGCCCGGCGCTATCTGACGGCCGTGGACGCTGCGACCGCGGGCCACCGCCCGCCGGCCTGCTGGCGGCCGCTGTTCCAGTACCGGCGCCATCCCGGCGTACGACCGCTGCAGTTCGCCCTCGCCGGCATCAATGCGCACATCGGGCACGATCTGGCGCTCGCGGTGTTGGACACCTGTCATGCGCTTGGCTGCGAACCGTCCGATCTGGAGGGCGAGTTCGACCGCGTGGGCGACATCCTCACCCTGCTGGAGGAGCGTATCCGCGAGGATCTGATGCCTGGCCCCGATCTGCTCGAGGTTGCCGATCCGCTCACGCATCTGCTCGGCTCCTGGAGCCTGGACCGGGCCCGCGACGGCGCCTGGTCTGCGGCGCGGCTGCTGTGGGGCGTACGGGAACTCCCGGGCCTGGCCGAGGAGTTCACCGAGCGACTGGACACCGGAGTCGGACTCGTCGGGCGCTGTTTGCTCACTCCCTGGCCCTGAGGCGCCTGATCGTTTGATGACCGTCAGGGGCCGGCCGGATCGCGGCCGGCCCCGGACGGAAGCTCAGTCCCGGGCTCAGTCCTCCGGCAGCTCGACCGGAGCGATCTCGTCATAGAGGTCGCCCGGGCCCGGGTTGCTCGGGTCGGTCGTACCACCGAAGTGGTTCATCACGCCCCACACCGCGTTCAGCGCGGTCTGCACGGCGCCCTCGGCCCAGCCCGCCGTCCAGGAGATGTCGTCGCCCGCCAGGAACATGCCGCGCTTGTCCTCGGGCAGCCGGTCCTGCATGAAGTGGGTGAACAGCCGCCGCTGGTAGCGGTAGTGGCCGGGCAGGTTCGCCTTGAACGCGCCCATGAAGTACGGCTCGTTCTCCCAGGACACGGTCACCGGGTTGCCGATGACGTGGCTGCGGATGTCGACCTTGGGGTAGATCTCGCCGAGTGACTTGAACATGACCTCCATCCGCTCGTTCGCTGACAGCGGCAGCCACTTGAGGCTGTCGTCGCACCAGGTGTACGAGAGGCAGATGACGGCGGGCTTGTCAGGGCCGTTGTCCAGCAGATACGTACCGCGGGTCATCCGGTCGGTGAGCGTCATCGACATGACGTCGCGGCCGGTCGGATTCCCCCTGTCGTCGACGGCCTTGTCCAGCCAGAAGGGCCGGTCGACCGGAACGAAGAGCTTGGACGACTCCATGTAGTGGGTCCGCTCCATCGCCGTCCAGTGGTCGATGGGGAAGAGCGAGTCGTCGCAGGCGATCTTGGACAGCAGCATCCAGGACTGCGCGGTGAAGATGGCGGCCTGGTACGTACGGATGTCGCCGGAGGCGTCGGTCACAGTGATCCGGTTGCCCGCGGTGCGGTGCAGCCGGGTGACGGCCGGGCGCGGGTCGCCGTCGTGGAGGGACTTCAGGGACGTGCCCTGTGCCCAGTGCACGATCTTCTCGGGCTCGCGCTCCCAGAGCCGCAGCGGCAGCTGCTGGCTGCCTTCGACGATGCCGCGGTGGTGGTCGTCGGCCTCGGAGTAGACGACGCGCAGGATCTCCAGGATGGAGTTGGGGAAGTCGGTGTCCCAGCCGCCCGTGCCGAAGCCGACCTGGCCGAAGATCTCGCGGTGCCGGAAGGACTTGAAGGCCTCGGACTCGCAGAGGAAACCGTAGAAGGTCTGGTTGTCGAGCTTCTCCACCAGCTTCGCCCAGATCTCGCGTATGCGCGGCACATCGCGCTCGCGCATGGCGCGGTTCATGTCGGAGAAGTCGGCGCCCTCCTCCAGACAGGCGTTCCAGGCGTCCATCACATCGCGGTATACCTGCGGCAGATCGTCGATGGTCTCGGCGTAGTGCGACTCGCCCTTGAGGTCGACGACGGTCGACGGGGTGCCGGGGGCGAGGGGGTTGGGGAAGGGCTGCGTGGTCAGGCCAACCAGGTCGATGTAGTGCTGCAGCGCGGTGGAGGAGGGCGGGAAGCGCATCGCGCCCATCTCGGCGGTCAGCTCGGGATCGCAGCCCTCGAAGCCGGCGGTGCGCAGCCGGCCACCGATCCGGTCCGCCTCGTAGACGACCGGCTTGAGGCCCATCTTCATCAGCTCGTACGCGGCGACCAGGCCGGACAGCCCGCCGCCGATCACCGCGACCTCGGTGCCGTGCTCGGTCGCCGGTATCTGGCCGAGGCCGGCCGGGTGGGCGAGGAAGTCGTCGTACGCGTACGGAAAGTCCGGACCGAACATGGTGATCGGCGGCTGCGCGTCGGTGTGCTGGACAGCGGTGGGCACCGTGGACGTCATGGGGTGCGGACTCCTTGCACGGAAAAGGTGAGCGTTGAGCGGGAGGGGGGTCAGCCGAGCGAGGCGTACAGGCCGGGCCGGCGGTCGCGCAGGTACGGATTGGCCTCGCGCGAGGCGCTCAGGAAGGCCGGGTCCACCTCGCCGACGACCAGTTCCTCGCCGCGTCCGGCGCGGGCGCGGGGTGCGCCGTCGGGGCCCGCGAGGCAGCTGAGTCCGACGAACTCGAACTCGCCCTCCGGTCCCGTCCTGTTCACGTACGCGATGTACATCTGGCTCTCGAAGGCCCGCACCGGGACGAGGGACTCGGGGACGAACTGGAAAGGGTGCATCTGGGCGGTGGGAACCACCACCAGATCGGTGCCGGCGAGCGCGTGCGCCCGGACGTTCTCCGGGAACTCGACGTCGTAGCAGATCAGCATGCCGATCCGGATCCCGCCGAGCTCCGCCTGGACGACGGGTTCGCCACCCGGGGTGAACCACTGCTGCTCGTAGCAGCCGAAGAGATGGGTCTTGCGGTAGTTCGCCAGGCGCTCGCCGTCAGGTCCGATCAGCTGCGCGGAGTTGAAGATCCTCCCCCTGCCTACGGCCGGGGGGACCCCCATCTCGCTTCTCCCCCAGCCTACGGCCGGGGGGACCCCCATCTCGCTTCGCTCGCCCTCGCGCTCCGGGTATCCGTAGACGACGGCGATGCCGTGCCGTTTGGCGATCTGAGCGACGGACCGCGCGCCGGCGCCGTCGGCGGGCTCGGCCAGCAGCGGCACGTCGTCGCCGATCGCGTACCCGGTCAGGAACATCTCGGGGCAGACCAGCAGCCCGGCGCCGGCGGCAGCGGCGCGGCCCGCGGCCTCGTCCAGCACCTTGAGATTCTCGGCGACCGAGCCCGGTCGGCCGGAACTCTGGAGCAGGGCAGTGCGCAGCGGCGGCATGGCTGACCTCGGGCGGTGTGCAGGGGTGAGGAAGACGATTAAAGACGGTACGGCCCGGCCATCCACCCGGACAAGGCGGGAACGTTGCGCGTCAATGCTCGATCCATTGCGCAATCGGCGGCCGCGGCGGTGATTCATTGCGCGGGCCGGAATCCGTCCGCCGTCGTACACATCTGAACGGCGGGGGCGCCTGGGCGAAGGCCAGCACCGACTGCCTGCTGACCGGCGGCAAGGTGGCCCTGGTGAGCGGTGGCATCACCGACTCGGACCTGACGGGCGCGAAGGGCAAGCGGGTCGGCATCACCGTCCACGACCTGGGCGGGAAGGACCGGCTCGGTTACGGCGGGGCCACCACGGGCAGCCCCGTTGAGGCCCAGGAGCTGCCGAAGTGCGTGGGCCCGGCGCCGTTCGAGGAGGTCGCGGGGACGGGCGACTTCAGGGTGCTGCGCTGGAACCCGAAGCTCTGCCCATCCCGGTTTCTGCGGCTCAGGCGGGCACGCCCGAAGAGAAGCGCCGCAGCAGCGGGGAGAGCACCAGCACCGACTTGGTGCGCTCCACGAACGGCTCGCCCGCGATCCGCTCCAGCACACGCTCGAAGTGGCGCATGTCGGAGGCGAAGACCTGGACGATCGCGTCCGCCTCACCGGTGACGGTTGAGGCGGACACGACCTCCGGGTAGCGCTCCAGGCCGCGGCGGATGTCGTTGGGCGAGGTGTTCTGGCGACAGTAGATCTCTACGAAACCCTCGGTCTCCCAGCCGAGCGCCGCCGGGTCCACCCGTACGGTGAAGCCGGTGATGGCGCCTTCGGCGCGCAGCCGGTCGACCCGCCGCTTGACGGCGGGGGCGGAGAGGCCCACCTCGGAGCCGATGTCCGCGTAGGAGCGGCGGGCATCCTCGGCGAGGGCGTGGACGATGCGTTCGTCGAGATCGTTCAGTCGCACTGCGGGTGGATCACTTCTCTGCCGTGGCCAGTCGGGAGCGGCGCATGCCGTAACCGAAGTAGAACATGATGCCCGCGATCATCCAGCCTCCGAACACCGCCCAGGTGGCGCCGGGAAGGCTGAACATCATGCAGAGGCAGAACAGGAGGCCCAGGATCGGGGTCACCGGGACACGAAGATGCCGGTGCCGAGCGTGGCACCGATGCTGATCATGGTCAGCTGCCACAGGGAGAGCGAGCGGCGGAGCGTGCCGCCCTCGCCCTGACCGCCCTCGGCAACCAAGCGCTCGACGGGCTTGCGCCGCATCAGCGCGGTGCCGAGACCGCGGGTCTCGGCACGCGAAGGATCGGTCGTGGGTGGGGCTTCGCCGTGGTCCAGCACTGCGGGGGCTCCTTCATGGCTGCGGGTCGGCGACGGGTGATCGGCGGCGGCCCGCGGGCATGACGGATGAGCCCGCGCATGAGGTGAGGGACCGCCGAGGAGGCGATCACCGCCACTCCTGGTACGGGGCCCGAGCCTACGAGGCCGCAGCTCACGCCCGTAATGCAGCGTTGTTGCGCATCGGCGGCGTCTATTGCGCGATGACGGGCATCACGGGGAAACATTGCGCCGAAGTGAATGACAACGTCACAGCTCCCGCAGGCGCTCCACGATTTCGCGCAGCAGCTCGGGGTCGTTCATGACCTCGCGGGTGACCGGTTCACAGACGCGGACGAGTCCGGCTTCGACCAGATCGACGAGCAGGACACGTACGACGGTCAGCGGCAGGTCCGCGTCGGCGGCGATCTCCGCGACCGGGCGCGGCTCGCGGCGTACCAGGTCGAGCAGCGAGCTGCGGGCATGGTCGAGCCGCGGCTCGGGACCCACCGGGTCGATGGCCGTGACCTGCGACATCAGGTCGAGGGTGTGCTCGGAGGCGGGACGGGTCCGGCCCTGTGTGACGGTGTAGGGCCGTACCAGGGGACCGGTCTCGTCCTCGTACCAGTGGTCGCTCACGGGTTAGGCGTCGGTGGCCTCGGCGGCCGAGCGGGTGGGGACGGCCATGTGCCGGCCCACTCGCCTGACCAGCAGCGTCATTTCATGGGCCAGCTGTCCGACGTCGGTCTCGATGTCGGACAGCACCGCGAGCCTGCTGCCGTGGCCGGCCGGGGTGATGAAGAGAAACGCGTTGTCGAGCATGACCATGGTCTGCCGTACCTTCCCGGCCTCGAAGCGGAGGCCCGCTTCCTTGGCGAGGCTGTGGAAGCCTGCGCAGACCGCGGAGAGATGCTCGATGTCCCTCCTGACCATGCCGCGGGACGCACTGCTGACCAGGCCGTCGGCCGTCAACAGCACCGCCTGGCGGACGTGGTCGGTCCTGGCCAGCAGATCGTCCAGCAGCCAGCCGAGGCCCGACTGATCGCCGGCGCTCTGGTCGCCGGTGCTTTCGTCAGCCATCGTCGTCCGTCCCTTCATCTGCCGTGCGGGGGTGCGGCACGGCTCTCGGCGACGCAGGGCCGACCGGATCGCCCTTGCGGCCGCGGTCGAGGCCGAGATGGAAGGCTCCGAAGATCGAGCGCATTTCTTCCGGGGAAACGTCGCGCTCGGGGCCCTCGGCCGCGGTGGGGTGCGCCTCGCGGAGGGGTGCGGCGAGTGAGGCCTGGCGTACGCGTGTGGGCAGCTGGAGCGGAGGCGCGTCCTCTGCGGGAGGCTCGGCCCGGGTGGGAGGCTCAGCCCGGGTGGGCGGTTCCGCTCCGGCGGACGGCGGGCCTGCCTCGGCCGGAGGTGCGCCGGCGCCCGGGCGTGCGGGTGCGCCCGGGCCTGGGGGCGGTTCCGCTCCGGCGGACGGCCGCCCTGACTCGGCGGGCGCCGTGGCGGCGGGGTCCTCCGGGGCGCGGTCGTGCACCGGAGGGACGGACTCCAGCGCCCGGCGCGCGGGCAGCGTACGCACCGGCGCGGGCTTCTCCTCCGCTTCCGCACCGCTCGGCCGGTCGGCCGGCTCGACGGGGGCGAGGATCGTGTTCGGCAGGAGCACCACAGCCGTGGTGCCGCCGTACGGCGACCTGGTGAGGGTCACCCCGATGCCGTGCCGCTCGGCAAGTCGGCCGACGACGTACAGGCCGAGGCGCTCGTCCTGCGCCGGGTCGAAGTCCCGCGGGTGCGCCAGCGTCCGGTGCGCCAGCGCCAGTTCGTCCGCGTCCATGCCGAGCCCGCGATCGTCGATCTCCAGCACAAAACCGTTGCGGGCATGCCCGGTCCGCATCGTGACCTGGGTGTGCGGCGGGGAGAACACGGCCGCGTTCTCGACCAGTTCGGCGACCAGGTGCACCACGTCGGCCACCGCCTCGGCGCTGATGCCCACCGCGGGCATGGGCGGCACCACGGCCCGGGTGTAGTCCTCGATCTCGCCGACCGCCGCGGACACGATGTCGGCCACGGGCACCGGCTTGCGCCAACGGCGGCCGGGCGTGGCACCGGAGAGGATGATGAGCCCTTCGGCGTGCCGGCGCATCCGGGTCGTCAGATGGTCGATCCGGAACAGGTCCTCCAGCGTGTCCGGATCGCTCGTACGCCGTTCCAGGGTGTCGACCAGCTTGGACTGACGGTGGACCAGCGACTGGTTGCGCCGGGCGATGTTGAGCAGGACGACGAAGACGCCACGGCGCAGGGTCGCCTGTTTGACGGCGGCCTCGACGGCCGCCAGGCGGGCGGTGTTGAGCGCTCGGCCGACCTGGCCGATCTCGTCGAGCCCTCTGGCTTCGTCGCCGAAGTCGAGCGGCGGGGCGGTCGCGGCCGCGTCGACCTCTTCGCCCGCGCCGAGCCGTTCCATCACCTCGGGCAGCTGGCGGGTGGCCAGCTCATCGGCGGCGTCGCGCAGTTCCTCCAGCCGGCGCGAGATGCGCCGGCCACTGGCCACCGAGAACCAGATCGACAGGCCGACCGCGATCAGCCCGAGCACGCCGACGACAGCGGCCTTGATCATCTCTCGGTAGGCGAAGGCCCGGCCGCGATCGGCCGTGTTGAGCGCCGCATCGGTGCACAGCAGCATGTACCGCTTGACCGCGCGGTCCGTCGTGGTCCGCCAGGAGTCCGCCGCCATGGCCTCGCCCGCGTCCGCCGCGCCCACCCGCAGCAGTGCGTTCTCTCCTGCGGTCAGCGCCCGGTACTCATCGCTCTGCTCGAAGGCGGCGAACAGCCGCCGGGAGTCGTCCGGGAGGTCGGGGACATACGTACGCTGGAAGACCCGCCGGTCCTCGATGGTGGCGGTCAGCGCGTCGTACTGGCTGTCGGTGAGGTACCCCGCGGCGCGCGCACCGGCGACCAGCGCGTCCTCCCGTGAGACGAACTCCCGTACGCGCACCAGCTCGACGACGACCTGCGCCTCGCGGGCCATCTGACCGGCCTGCAGTGCGGTGAGCGTGGACTGTACGTCGAAGGTCGGCTCGACCATCGCGGTGTACGCGTCGACCGCGCCGTCCCAGGAGATCGTCCGGGCCATTACCCTCTCGCGCAGGGGCTCGAGCCCGTCGACTGCGCTGTCCATCGCGTCGAGGGACTGCCGCTGCCGGGCGGAGAGATCCTCGCGCCGCTCCTGGTTCGCGATCGCGTCCCGCATGGCCCGCACGGCCCGGTCGGTCGAACGCTGCTGCTGGGTGAGCGCGGCGACGGCGGCCGGGCTGTCCTGCCGTCCCGCTCCCAGATACTCGGCGGAGATCCGGCGTTCGATCTGGATCTGGCCGACAGCGGTGTCGACCGGCGTGCCGAAGCTCTCGTACACACCCTGTACGCGGATCAGAGCCCGCAGGTCTCCGGTCACCGACACCATGGCGAAGGTCCACAGCGCCATCAGAGCGATGACGGGTATGACCGTCAGAGTCACGATCCGGCCACGGATCGTGGGGCGGCGCAGTCGCCGACGCATGGTCTCCCCAGAACGATAGGACAACTCAGCGGTGGTTACCCACCGGTAGGGGCAGTCAAGCTACGCGACGTGGCATGGACAACGCAATGTTTCCAGCAGGTAAATGAACATCACCCCGACGCGTGGAGGTTCGCGTGACGAGGCTCGACCCCAGCCCCTTTCTGCGCGGGGTGGCCTGGCTGGACGACGGGCGGGCGGTACGCGCCGATCCGGCGGATCTGGCCAGGCTGCCGTGGGACACCGCCGAGCACGCGGCGCTGCCCATCGGTGTACGGCTGGAGTTCACGGCTGAGGGCGCGGAGGCGGTCGAGATCCGTTACCGCGCCTCTGTGCCGGGTCCGACCGACGGGCTGCGGGAGATCGCCCACTGCTTCGCCCTGTGGCACGGCGGCAACTGTGTTGCTACGCCGGAGCCGGCCCGCGGCGAGCTGTCCACCGCTCAGCAGCTCGCGGCACTTCCGGCCGACGCGATCACGCTCGTCTTCGGCACCAACTGCAGGGCCGGGATCCCCTGTTCCGCCCCACTGCTGTACGAGACGACGCGCGCGTTCATCGCGCTCGTGCGCCAGGGGCACCCGCACACCCGCTGCTGCTGGTCTCCCCCGTGCTGCGCCCCGACGCCGAGCAGACCCCCAACCGCCTCGGCGTCACGCTCGCCGAGCTGCGTACGTCGATGGAGGAGGCCGTCGTCGACCTCATGCGCGCACGCTCAGACACCCCGACGACAAGGGCCATGCGGCACTGGCGGCCGCGGTCGCCGAGGCGCTGCGTACGACACTCTCGTCATCCCGGTCGGGCGACACGTAAAGTGCACGGGCTGATAGAAGGGCGACAAGTGGGGTATGCGAGCTGTGATGAACGCAGAGCCGCACGTGGTGATTGATCAGTCGCCACACAGAGACAGCGCGGGTGCCCGCCGGGCCACCGCGGAATTCCTGCTGCAGCACTGCCCCTGGGCCGACCTCGACGCGGTACTGCTGGTCGTCTCCGAGCTGGCCGCCAACGCGGCCCGGCACACCGCGGGCTGGTGGCAGCTGCATCTGACGGCAGGGCAGGACACGCTGGTGGTGGAGATGGACGACTCCAGCCCGCTGCCTCCCGTGCCGCGCGAGCCCGACTTCACCGGCGGCGGCGGATTCGGCTGGCACATGGTGCTGAAGCTCGCGGGACGGGTGGAGGTCTGCCCGCTGCCGCACGGCAAGCGGGTCCAGGCGACCTGGATGCGGCCGGTGGTAGCGCCGTTCCCCTGCTGACCCCGGACCCCTCGGCCGGCTTGTCGCTGCGGCCGTGACCGCGCTGGTCAAGGGCGACCGCGCGGTGACGCTCCGCTCACCCAGCGGGCCGTGGACGCCCAGTGGGAGGCACGGCCCATCAGTCCGTGGAGC